>JAYTAJ010001014.1:0-2885 GCA_043737575.1 Myxococcales bacterium
GCGCGCGCCGCGGCGGTCTGGCCCTGCGCGAGATCGATCACCGCGAGGTCGTAGGCGAGCTCGTCGGTGCCGGCCCGCGACTCCGCCTTCTTGGCGATCGCGAGGAACTTCTTCGCCGCCTCGATCCGACCGGCGCGATACGCCTGCTCGGCCGCGGTCATCGCGACGACCCGCACCGCGGTCGCCGCGAGCTGCTTGGTGACGCCGCTCGCGGTGCGCTCGAGCGCGGTGAGCTTGTCGACCGCCTTGGCGGCGCGGCGCGGCGACAGCCCGTCGACGAACGCGGTCAGGATCGGCACCGCCTGGGTGTCGGCGGGCGCGGGGAACGGACAGCGCAGCTTGGCGATCGCCTTGAGCTTCGCGATCGCGCGATCGCGATCGCCGGTCGCGACCGCGGCCAGCGCCAGATCGCAGCGGATCGCGGTGGCCTGATCGCCGGTCGCGCCACGCGCCGCGTCCTCGAGCAGGCCGTACCCGCGGCTGGCCTGACCGTCGCCGAGCGCGGCGAGGCCCGCGGCGTGGCGCGCGGTGACGAGGGCGGCGTCGACCCGATCGGCGGCGCCGGGCAGCTTGCGCGCGCTCGCGGGCACCGCCGCCAGCGCGTCGACCGCGGCGCTCGGCTGGTTGGCCTCGAGCTCGAAGCTGGCGCGCTCGATCGCGACGTCGACGACGCGACCGCTCGCGGCCACGGTCGCGGCCTGGACCAGCGCGGCCCGCGCGCCCGGCGCGTCGCCGCGGATCGCGCGCGCGCGACCGAGCAGGATCAGGCCCGTGGCCTCGGGCTCGGCGGCGACCGCGCGGGCCAAGAGCTCCTCGGCGAGGTCGGGCTTGGCGAGCGCGAGCTGGGTCAGCCCGAGCGCGCGCCACACCGCGGGCGTCCCCGCGACCTGGTCGGCGCGACGCAGCACCCGATCGGCGGTCACCAGATCGTCGCTCGCGATCGCGGCCTCGCCGACGATCACCAGCGCCGCCGACAGCCGCTGCGCGGTGCGCGGCGCGGTCGCGCCCGCCGCCAGCGCGGCCTCGAGGTGCACGATCGCGCCCGGCGCGTCGCCCGCGGTCAGCGCGGCGTCGCCGATCACCGTCCGCACCGCCGCGTCGTCGGGGACAGCCGCGACGATCGGCGCCAGCTGCGCGACCGCGTCGGCGGCGCGGCCCGACTCGAGCAGCGCCTCGCCGAGCTCGACCCAGTACGCGACGTCGCTCTCGATCGGCGTCGGCGGCCCGAGCTTGTCGAGCTCGACCAGCGCGCCCGCCGGATCCTGCGCGAGCCGCAGCACCCGCGCCAGGCGGATCGCGTAGCGACGGCGGGTCGGCTCGAGCGTGCGCGCCCGCTCGAGCGCGGTGCGCGCCGCGGGTAGATCGCCGCGCGCGGCTTCGGCCTCGCCGAGCAGCGCGTGCCCCGCCGCGGTCGCGGTGTCGGCGCCGTCGAGGTAGCGCTGGGCCTGGCGCAGCGCGTCCTTCACCGCGCCCAGCTCGAGAGCGCACTGGCCGTCGACCAGCCAGACCTCGGGCGGCGCGGTCGCCGTCGCCTCGAGCGCGGCGAGCAGCGGTCGCGCGGCGCGGCAGTCGATCGCCGCGGTCGCCCACGCCAGCCCCATGCGCGCGCTCATCCACTCGGGGTGGCGCTGGGCCAGGCCGCGATACAGGGTCTGGGCGTCGGCGGCGCGCCGGGTCCGCAGGTACGCCTCGGCGAGATCGAGATCGTGGCGATCGTCCTCCTTGGCGAGCGCGGCGGGCCGCGACGTGCGATAGGCCTCGAGCGACACCACCGCGGGCGCCCAGCGCTCGCGATCGGCGTAGAAGTGGCCGAGCAGCGCGTGGGCCTCGTAGCGATCCGGCGCGCGCTTCACCACCGCCTCGAGCAGCGGCACACCCTCGTCGAGCTCGCCCGCCAGCACCAGCTGCGTGCCGAGCGCGGTGAGGACGTCGTCGCTGTTCGGCGCCAGCTCGCGGGCGCGGCGCATCAGCGCGACGCCGCGATCGTGCTCGCCGCGCGCGGCGTGGACCGCGGCCCGCAGCGCGTAGGTCTCGACCCGGCGCGGGTTGAGCGCGAGCGCTTGATCGAGCGCCTTGGCCGCCGACGATAGATCGCCCGCGGTCAGCGCGCGCCGGCCCTGCGCGACCAGCTCGGCGCTGTCGTCGTCGCCCTGGGACGACTGCTGCGCCCGCGCCGGCGCCGCGACCGCGAGCCCCAGCACCAGCGCGACGCTAGTAGCGATAGCCGAGCCGCGCATAGAGCTCCCTCCCTTCGCCCGGCAGGATCGCGATCGGCACGTCGGTGCGATCGTAGTCCTCGGGCGACGGCACCTCGGCGCGCAGGCCGAGCAGGTTGCGCACGCCGATCGTCGCGTCGAAGCCGGCGAAGCTCGGCAGGTACACGACCGCGTTCCAGCCGATCCAGGTCTCGGTGTCGCGATCGGGATCGCGGGTCGTGCGCGGGCCGACCAGCTGGACCTCGGTCGACAGGTGGAAGTGCTTGGCGAGCAGCGGCGTCGACACGCCGATCGATCCGGTCCACGGCGGCGCGCCGATCGCGGTCTCGCCCTCGTCGTCCTCGACCTGGGTGTACGCGGCGCCGCCGAACCCGAGCCAGCCGTCGGGATCGCGGTAGCTGGCCTCGAGCTCGACGCCGGTCGACACCAGGCCGCCTTGATTCTGGAACTGCAAGCGGGTCTCGTCGGGCGCGATCTCGACCTGCTCTTGCTCGACCAGGCGATCGGCCGACCAGCGAAAGCCCGACAGCCGCGCGGTCAGCCCCGGCCGCGGCCGACCCCACAGGACCGCCTCGAAGCTGCGGATGGTCTCGGCGCCGATGTCGGGGTTGCCGATGAAGTCGACGCCGTCGTCGAAGAAGCCCTCGTACGCGCTCGGGTTGCGGAAGC
>JAYTAJ010001015.1:0-6578 GCA_043737575.1 Myxococcales bacterium
AGCGATGTGGTGGCAACGCGGCAGCATCTTCGTGTCGGTGGTGAGCGCAACCGCGATCGCGGCGTGCGGTGATGACGGCGCCGGACCGGCCGAGTGCGAGGCGCCGCCGGCGTTCGTCGTCGGTGACGCCACCGGCCACCCGAGCCCGCTCGGCGCCGGTCCCACCGAGGCCCGGGCCGGCCGGGTGCGGCCCGGCGATCTCCCGGTCGTGGCGTCGGGCCTGGCGACCTGGAAGGACGGCGACTTCGTCCTCGCCAACGATCGCGTCGCGCTGGTGATCGAGGACGTCGGCGACAGCGATCTCTACGATCCGTGGGGTGGCCGCCCGGTCGGCGTCGCCCGCGTCGTCGGCGGTCGCCTGGTCGAGCCGACCAACTTCGGCGAGCTGTTCCTGCTCACCGGTCGGGCGTCGATCATCACCGAGGACGTCTCGGTGATCGCCGACGGCTCCGACGGCGGCCCCGCGATCATCCGCACCGTCGGCACGTTGCACCCGGTGCCGTTCTTCGCGTCGGTGACGCAGGGCATCTTCGAGGATCTGCTCGGCGTGCCCGCGGCGATCGACTACGAGCTGGCGCCCGGCGCCGATCACGTCGATGTCCGCTACCGCTACCTGTCGACCTCGCTCGCGCAGACCGAGACCGGCGGCATCCTCCACGCGATGATGTACACCGAGCGCACGCCGGTGTTCGTGCCCGGCCGCGGCTTCACCAACACCATCACCAACGCGCCGTACCTCGCGCTGGTCGACGCCGCCTCGACCAGCTGGGGCTACGTCCCCACCGACACCCTGCTGTCGGGCCTCGCAGTGTCCGGCTTCGTCGGCGGCCTCGCCCCCGGGTTTCGCCTGCCCGCGTGCACCGCGTTCGATCGCATCCACGCCCAGATCGTGATCGGCCGCGGCCCCGGCCTCGACGGCGTGGTCGCGGCGATGGCCGACGTCCGCGGCGACGCGGTGCGCGCGATCACCGGCACCGTCATCGCGGGCGGTACGCCGGTCGCGGCCGCCCACGTCCACGCGATCGACACCACCAGCGGCGCCTACTACACCCGCGGCCGCACCGACGCGACCGGGGCGTTCACCGTCCACGTCCCGAGCGCGGCGACGGTGCGGCTCGACGCGGTGGTCGACGCATCGCAGCTCGCGAGCGCGACCGCGGCGCCCGGCGGTGGCGCGGTGACGATCGCCCTGCCCGCGCCGGCCCAGGTCCACGTGATCGTCCGCGACGACGACGATCGGATCATCCCGGCCCGGGTCCAGATCCTCCCCGGCGCCGGCCAGGCCCGCCCGTTCATCCCTGCGACCTACGGCGAGGAGCGCTTCGCGGTCGATCGCCTGCGCGTGCTCCACACCGACGGCGACGTCGTGGTGCCGGTGCCGCCCGGGACCTGGGAGATCGTGGTGTCGCGCGGCTACGAGTACGCGCTGTCGCGCCGCACCCTCACCGTGACCGCGGGCCAGACCTTGCAACTCGACGCGGTGCTCGCGCACCAGGTCGACACCGTCGGCACCCAGTGCGGCGACTTCCACGTCCACACCTCGCGGTCGAACGACTCGGGCGACGACGGGCTGGCGAAGGTCGCGAGCGCGATCGCCGACGGCGTCGAGCTGCCGGTGCGATCCGATCACGAATACGTCGGCGACTTCGCCGCGGAGATCGCCGCGCTCGGCGCCCAGCAGTGGGCCGCGGGCTTCGCGTCGATCGAGCTGACCAGCTTCGAGCTGTGGGGCCACATGGGCGTGTTCCCGCTGACGCCGCGGCCGGCCGAGGTCAACAGCGGCGCGCCGCGCTGGCAGACCTTCCCGACCGCCGACGCCCCCGAGACCGCGTTCGCGACCCTGTCGCCGCTCGCGGTGTTCGACGCGGTGCGGGCGCGGCCCGAGGCGCCGGTCGTGATCATCAACCACCCGCGCGGCAACACCAACTACTTCGGCTACGTCGGCTACGACGCCGCGACCGGCACCGCGACCGCGACCGCCGACTGGGACACCCGCTTCACGCTGGTCGAGGTCTTCAACGACACCAACTGGCGGTCGGCGCGCAATGGCATCGTCGAGGATTGGCTCGGGCTCCTGCGCGCCGGCCGCAAGGTCTTCGCGGTCGGCTCGTCGGACAGCCACAGCCTGGCGTCGTCGCCGATCGGCTATCCCCGCACCTGCCTCGCGCTCGGCACCGACGATCCGCGCGCGCTCACCGCGAGCCAGGTCCGCGACGCCCTCGCGGCCGGGCACGGCACGGTGTCGGGCGGCATCTACGTCGCGGCGTCGATCGGCGCGGCCCAGCCCGGCGACACCGCGGCCGGGCTCGGCGACGCCGCCGACGTCGCGGTGGTGGTGCAGGCGGCCGACTGGATCGACGTCGACGCGATCGACGTCGTGGTCGACGGCGTCACGGTCGACACCATCGCGATCGCGCCCGGCGACGCCGACCCCGGCAACCCGACGGTGCGGTGGCGCGGCACCATCCCGATCGACGTCCGCGCCGCCGGCGGTGGCTTCGTCGTGATCGCCGCGTACGGCAACGCCGCGCTCGAGCCGGTGCATCCCGGCCGCATCCCGTTCGGCGTGACGAATCCGATCTTCGTCAGCCCGTGATCAGTTGCGCGCGAGCCAGCGCTCGATGCGGGTGACGTTGCCCGCGACGCCGGGGCCGAGGGTGCGGTAGGTCGCGAGCGCCTGGGTCGCCAGCGCCCGCGCGCGCTCGCGATCGCCGCGGGTCTCGACCAGCGCCGTCGCCAGGTTGAAGCGCATCATCGCCAGGTTCATCGGCTCGGTGTTCTTGCGATCGGTGGCGGCCAGGGCGCGCTCGAGCAGCGGCAGCGCCTCGCGGTAGCGCGCGGCGTTGGTCAGGATCAGCGCGAGGGCGCCGCGGGCGATCTCGGCGCGCGGATCGTGGAGCCCGTCGAGGATGGTCTCGGCGCGGCGCAGCGTGGCCAGCGAGCGATCGAGATCGACCGCGCTCAGGTGCTGCCCGTAGCCGACCAGCAGCATCGCGACGTCGAGTGAGGTCGGCCCGGCCAGGCCCTCGGCGAGGGCGACCGCGCGCTCGAAGTGGCGCTGCATCGCCGCGTGATCGTCCTGCTTGCCCGCGATCTCGGCGAGCATGCTCTCGAAGCGATACTCCACCAGCGGCGTGCGCGCGGTCTGGCTGTCGGGGGCGACCACGATCGTCAGCGCCGCCTCGAGCATCGCCTTGCGCTTGGCGAGATCGCGCTCGAAGCCGGCGAGATCGCCGACGCTCTCGGCCGACTTCAGGTGGCGCGGCCCGAAGGCGCGCAGCCGCAGCGCGTGGACCCGCTCGTAGTCGGCCTCGGCCTCGGCGAGCTGGCCCTGGCTCTGCTTGCCGCGCGCGATCACCGCGAGGTAGTCGCCGATCGCGGGGTGCTCGGCGCTGATCAGCGCGGCGCGATCGGCGATCGCCTCCGCGGCCAGCGCCTCGGCTTCGTCGAACTTGCCGAGCGGCATCAGCACCTCGAGCAAGCAGTCGCGGGCGCTGGCGAGCTCGCGCCACTCGACGCCGGGGCGGGTCCGCGCTTCGGACAGCGCGGCGCGGCAGTGGGGCTCGGCGTCGGTGAAGCGGCGCATCCGCACCAGCGCTCGGCCGCGATAGACGCGCACCCGGTTGACGAGCGACGGGTCGTGGGTCGCGGCGGCGGCGGCGGTCGCGATCTCGGTGTACGCGTCGGCGGCGTCGGGGCGGCGCGCGATCGCGGCGCCGCTGATCAGCGCCGACCACGCCTTGGCCGCCTCGCGATCGAGACCATGCTCGGTCGCGAGCCGCGCCGCCTCGAGGAGGATCTCGAGCCCCGGGTCGAAGCTGCCGAGCTTGACGTCGCCGAGCGCGAGCCGGACCCGCACGCGCAACGACGGCCACTGCGCGGCGTCGGCGTCGGCGACCAGCGCCTCGAGCTCGGCCCCGGCCTCGCGGAACAGGCCGGCGTCGAGCTTGGCCCGCGCCATCACCAGGCGATCCTCGAGCGCGGCGATCGCCACCGCGCGATCGGCAGGCGGCGCCCCGCCCGCGAGCAGCGCCGCCGGATCGGTGCAGTCGTCGAGCGCGGGCAGGCCGCCGACCACCTGCAGCGCGTGATCGACCAGCTCGGCGCGCGGCGACGTGGCGAGCAGCGACGCCACCGAGCGCAGCGCGCCCAGCCCGCGATCGAGGCACTGCGCCCGGGCGCGGGCGAGCTGCTGATCGGCCGGCTCGCGGCTCGCGGCGCCCGCGCACGCGTCGATCGCGACCGCGCTCCACCGCTGCGCGTAGGCGTCGAGCCCGGTCGCGGTCGCGGTCGCGGTGACCGCGGCGTAGGGCCGATCGGTGCGGGCGAAGCCGTCGGCGATCGCGGCGGCGCGGTCGCGGCTCCACGCGGTCTCGACCCGCTCGCCGACCGCGGTCCGGCACGACGACGGATCGGCGCCGCGGCTGCCAAGCGCGAACCACAGCGCGGCGCCAGCGCCGATCGTCGCGACCGCGGCGAGCGCGACCACCGCCGACCGGTAGCGCGACGGCGGCTCGAGCTCGGCGAGCAGCGCGGCCATCGACGGCCACCGCGCGTCGGGATCGCGGGCGAGGCCGCGGGTCAGCGCGGCGACGACGCGGCGCGGGACCCCGGCCTGCTTGCGCGGCGGCACCAGCACGCCCTCGCTGATCAGCGCCATGTACTCGAACGGCGACGTCTCCTCGTCGTGATCGTGCGGCACGAACGGGTGCTTGCCGTACAGGCCCTGCCACAGCGACACGCAGAAGCCGAACTGATCGCTCTTGGCGGTGGCGCGGCGACCGGCGTGCTGCTCGGGCGCCATGTACGACGGCGTGCCGATCACCGCGCCCGCTTGCGTCATGTCGGTCGACAGCGCGCTGCGCCCGGTGCTCGAGTCGTGGGGGCCGGCCCCCGACGGCGGGTGCGGCTCGGGCGTCGCGAAGTCGTCGGACGCGCGGGCGACGCCAAAGTCGGTGACCGCGACGTGACCAGCGCGATCGATCAGCACGTTGCTCGGCTTCATGTCGCGGTGGATCAGGCCCGCGGCGTGGGCGGCGGCGAGGCCGCGCCCGGCGGCGACGTAGAGCCGCACGATCTCCTCGGGCGCGAGGGCGGTGCGCGCGATGTGGTCGCCGAGCGTCGAGCCCTCGACGAACTGCATCGCGAGGAATACTCGCTCGTCGGCCTCGCCGACGTCGTGGACCGCGACGACGTTGGGGTGCGCCAGCTTGGCGAGGGCCTGGGCCTCGCGGACCAGCCGCGCCGCCGCGTCCGACGCGCGCCCCGACGGCCGCAGCACCTTGATCGCGACCCGGCGATCGAGCTGCGGATCGTGGGCGGCGTAGACCTCGCCCATCCCGCCGGCCCCGACCTTGCGCTCGATGACGTAGCGGCCTACCAGATCGCCGGGCCCGAGCTCGCCAGTGCCGAGCGGCGCGGCGCTGGGCGCGGTCGGGTTCGCGGGCGGACCGACGCCGGGCAGCGTCTTGTCGCCGAGCGAGACCTCGGTGGGCTCGAGCCCCAGCGGCAACCGCTCACTCACGCCTCGAGTGTAGGAGCACGCCGGTCGGGCCTCAACCGAATCCGCGCCGCGTCGGTTGCAGGCCGTGGCCTGCACCCTCGACAATCGGCCCGGGAGGCTCCGATGCGCACGACCTTATTGATCTTCTGTGTGGCGGCTGCGGTGTTGGCGACGGGTTGTCCACCGCCGAAGGGCGGCACGACCGGCGGTGGCGGCGGCGGGACCGCGATCAACCCGGGCGCGTGCGGCGATCTGTCGGCTGACGCGGTGACGCGGAAGCTGCACAGCTTCCTCGCCGCCTCGGCCGAGCTCGATCGCTCGACCCTCGAGCTCGAGGGCTCGGTGCGCGACGCCTGCGCGCGGATGGCGACCGAGCTGGGCATCCCGACCGACGGCGACACCCGCACGGTGTGCGCCCGCGCCACCGCCGAGCTCGAGGCCAACCTCCAGGTCTCGGTGAGCCAGGAGCAGCGCCTGGTCACGCGCTACGTGCCGCCGGTCTGCTCGTCGCAGATCGAGTTCACCGCCGGCATCGTCGCGCAGTGCGAGGCGTCGGTCGCGGCCGACGTCTCGGTGCGGTGCGAGGGCTCGTGCGGCGGCACCTGCAGCGGCGCGTGCGACGGCGCGTGCTCGAGCGGCGGCGCCGGCGGCCAGTGCAACGGCACCTGCAACGGCACCTGCAACGGCAGCTGCTCGGGGAGCTGCAACGGCTACGCGACGGTCGACGCCTCGGCCGAGTGCCGCGCCTCGGCCGAGATCCAGGCGACGGTCCACACCGAGTGCACCGAGCCCCGCGTCGAGGTCGTGACCGAGACGGTGACGATCGTCGACGACAGCAAGTTCCAGCGCGCGATGGCGGCGATCAACGCCGGCATGCCGACGCTGTTGCGGGTCGGCGCCAAGTCCGCGCTGGTCGGCAAGGCGCTGGTCGACTGGGTGAAGACCGGCGCGAGCCTGGTGCGGTCGTCCGGTCAGCTGATCGGCGCGCTCGGCGAGCGCGGCGTCTGCGTCGCCGGTCAGATCGCCGCGACCGTCGCCGCGGCGTCGCAGATCCAGGCCCGCGTCTCGATCTCGA
>JAYTAJ010001016.1:0-2883 GCA_043737575.1 Myxococcales bacterium
GTTCGTCGAGGGGCGGGCCGAGCTGTCGCCGCTGCGGTTCCACTACGACAGCGAGGAGTTCAACCTGCCGATCCGGCTCGGGCTGGCGAACTCGAGCGGCACGCAAGATCTGATCGTGACGGTGCTCGCGCCGAACCAGCGGTACGAGGTGGCGAACTACAAGAACGTCACGATCCCGACGAACCTCGACGTGAAGGACGCGGTGCGGGAGAAGTTCGGCGAGTTCTACGCGGCGCTGTTCGACCGGACGATCGAGAAGAACCCGGGCGCGGTGGTGACCGAGTACGCGTGGAGCGCGGGCAGCTGCGATCCGTGTCCGGGGCCGACGCTGCAAGGCAACGACTTCGCGACGCTCGGCGCCGACGTCCTCGCGGGCGGACCCGGGAAGGCGGAGCCGTACCAAGGTTGGGATCTGGTGCTGACGCGTCTGCACGCGCGCTACGGCAAGAGCGTCACCGAAGATCTGGTGTTCAAGGCGGCGGAGCCGATCGTCGGGGGTCGTGAGTCGCGCGGCGCGAACGGCAAGCTCGAGGAGCGGGCGACGCCGAGCGGCATGAACAACTTCCAGGCGCGCTACGCGATCCGCCACGAGTGGACCGGCGCGATCACCTGCAAGGCGCCGGTGCGCGGTCGCTGGGGCGGTCCGCCGTCGGGCGTGGCGTCGACGGGCGTGAAGCCCGCGCTCGATCTGGCGTTCGCGCCGCGTGGCGCGGCGAAGCTCCCCGACCTGGTGCGCCAGGACATCCCGGAGCTCGGGGTGAAGGTCGCGGCCGCGGGCGCGGATCCTCAGACCGATCCGACCGCCGGTTCGTCTGCAACGCCGACGCCGGTGCCACCGACGCCCGCTCCCCCAACGCCCGAAGCGAAGAAGAAGAGCGGCTGCGGCTGCCAGACCGACGGCGACGGCGGCGCGCTGGCGCTGGTCGGCGGCGTCGGCGTGCTCGCGCTCGCGCTGCGTCGCCGCAAGAGGAGCCACTGATGCGCAAGACGATCCTGGCCGTGGTGGCCGCCGGTGCGGTGATGACGCCGCGCGCGGCCGACGGGTTCTGCGGCTTCTACATCAACGGCGCCGGCAGCGAGATGTACAACGACGCGACGCAGGTCGTGCTGATGCGCAAGGGCACGCGCACGGTCCTGTCGATGCAGAACAACTACCAGGGACCGCCGTCGGAGTTCGCGATGGTCATCCCGGTGCCGACGGTGCTGCAAGAGGCCGACGTGAAGACGCTGCCGAAGGACGTCTTCGCGCGGGTCGATCAGATGGGCGCGCCGCGCCTGGTCGAGTACTGGGAGCAAGATCCCTGCGGCGCCGATCACTTCAACGAGATGCGGCGCCGACCGATGAAGATGTCGGCGCGCGGTGGCGCGATGACGAAGGACGAGGAGTCCAACGATCTCGGCGTGACGATCGAGGCGAAGTTCTCGGTCGGCGAGTACGACATCGTGATCCTGTCGGCCAAGGACTCGACCGGCCTCGAGACCTGGCTGCGCCAGGAGCGCTACCAGATCCCCAAGGACGCCGAGCCGTTCTTGCGGCCGTACGTCGAGAGCGGGATGAAGTTCTTCGTCGCCAAGGTCGACCCCAAGAAGGTCGCCTTCGACAGCGACGGCCGCGCCAACCTGTCGCCGCTGCGGTTCCACTACGACGCCGACGACTTCAACCTGCCGATCCGGCTCGGCCTCGCCAACTCGAGCGGCACGCAGGATCTGATCGTCAGCATCCTCGCGCCGAACCAGCGCTACGAGGTCTCGAACTACAAGAACGTCACGATCCCGACCAACCTCGATGTCCGCGACTCGGTGCGCAACTCGTTCGGCACGTTCTACGCGGCGCTGTTCGATCGCACGATCGAGAAGAACCCGGGCGCGGTGGTCACCGAGTACGCGTGGGCGGCGACGACCTGCGATCCGTGTCCGGGGCCGACGCTCGGCGGCAACGACTTCTTCCTGCTCGGCTCCGACGTGCTCGAGGGCAAGGCCGCGGCGCCGACCGCGTACAAGGGCTGGGACTTCGTGCTGACGCGGCTGCACGCGCGCTATGGCAAATCCGTCAGCGAGGATCTGATCTTCAAGGCGGCGGAGCCGATCGTCGGCGGCCGCGAGGTTCGCAACGGCAACAAGCTCGAGGAGCGGGCCCAGCCGAGCAGCGTGAACAACTTCCAGGCGCGCTACGCGATCCGTCATTGGTGGACCGGGCCGATCACCTGCAAGGCGCCGATCCGCGCGCGCTGGGGTGGACCGCCGTCGGGCGGACGCCAGCAGGCGATCGCGGGCACCGGGCTCGCGTTCGCGCCGCGCAAGGCCAACCTGCCGCGCATGCTCGTCACCAGCGCACCCGAGATCGGCGTGCGTGCCTACAAGCGCCGCAAGCCCAAGCCGCGGCTGGTGCTGCCGCCGCCGACGCCGAAGGTCGAGCTCGGGCCGTGATCGCCGCGCGGCTGCGATTCGTCGTCGGGATCGCGGTCGCGGGATCGATCGCCGCGGGGTTCGTCGCGTGTCGCGGCGAGGCAGTGAAGGTCCCGGCCAACCGGCCGGCGCCGACGCCGACCGTCGCCACCATCGAGGCCAGCCTGCCGCGGGCGCCCGGCCAGTTCGCGCCGTCGCTGCTGGTGATGGGGCCAGTGACCGGCGAGCGCCAGGACGGCGATCTGCTCGCCGACGTCGACACCTGCTCGACCTGTCACCCGGCGGTGACGTCGCAGTGGCAGTCGAGCATCCACTCGTTCGCGTCGTTCGGAAATCCGATCTATCGGACCAACGTCGAGCTGATCCGCAGCCACCTCGGCAACGAGGCCAGCCAGCACTGCGGCGGCTGTCACGACACGCCGCTCGAGATCGACGGCGCGATGCGCGCCACCGTCGTCGCCGACGACGTCCGCGCTC
>JAYTAJ010001017.1:0-2882 GCA_043737575.1 Myxococcales bacterium
GCGACCTCGCCCGGCGCCGCCTTCGACGGCAGCGAGTGGCTGATCGCGTTCACCCTGCCCGGCGATCCGATCGCATCCGCCGCCGCGGGCATCGGCCTCGCGCGCTCGACCGACGGCGTCACCTTCACTCGCGATCCCCAGCCGATCCTCCTGCCGCGCACCGCCGCGGCGTCGAAGGTCTTCGATCGCACCGCGATCGTCGCGCCGTCGCTGGCCTGGATCGTCGAGGGCACCGGCCGCGGCCACTGGGCGCTGTGGTACGCGGGCCTCGCGCGCTTCCCCGCGGTCGGCGACGCGCCGTCGTTCGCGATCGGCTACGCCGGATCGTTCGACGGCGTCGCGTGGCAGCGCATCAACGGCGATCGGCCGATCGTGTTCGCGCCCGCGGGCGCGCCCGCGGTGGTCGTCGACGACAACCACGCGGTGATGGCGTACGAGGCCCCCAACGGCCGCCGCTTCGGAGTCGGCCTCGCAGCAACGCCTTAGGACTCGGCTCCCCGAAACACGTCGCTCGACTTCCCTTCGGGAAGCCTCACCGCCGTGACAGTGATAATCTCTCGCTTCAGGCGACTGGCATGAAAGTCCGATTCTGGGGCGTGCGCGGGTCCATCCCCGTGCCCGGGCCGAGCACCAACCGCTACGGCGGCAACACCTCGTGCGTCGAGGTCCGTCCGCGCGGCGGCTGGCCGATCATCATCGACGCCGGCACCGGCATCCGCCGCCTCGGCAAGGCGCTGATGGACGAGCAGTTCGGCGACGGCGGCGGCACCGCCCACATCCTGATCAGCCACACCCACTGGGATCACATCCAGGGGATGCCGTTCTTCTCGCCGCTGTACCGCGCCGGCAACCAGCTCCACGTCTTCGCGCGGCAGCGCGGCGACACCCACCTGCAGGCGGTGTTCGCGTCGCAGACCGAGGACCCGTACTTCCCGGTCCCGCTCAGCGCCCTCGAGGCGTCGATCGAGTTCCACGAGCTGGTCGAGGGCAACCGCTTCACGATCGACAAGACCCTCGTCACCTGCACCCGGCTCAACCATCCGTGGATCGCGATGGCGTATCGCCTCGACTGCGACGGCGCCGCGGTCGTGTACTGCTCCGACACCGCGCCGTTTCGCGATCTGCTCCTCGAGCACGAGTTCATCGCCAAGCCGCCGTCGACGGGCGCGACACTGCCGGCCGCGATCGCGACCAAGCTGGCGTCGATGCGCGCGTCGCTGGTCGCGCTGTGCAAGGGCGCCGACCTCCTGATCTACGACACCCAGTTCACCGTCGACGAGTACCAGCAGCGGCCGCACTGGGGCCACTCCACGCCCGACGACGCGATCGCGATCGCGCGCGAGGCCAACGTCAAGACGCTGTGCCTCTACCACCACGCGCCGATGCGCACCGACGAGGCCCAGGACGCGATCTTGCTCGCCGCGCGCTGGGCCGCGAAGACCTCGGGCGCAGGCTTCAACGTGATCGCCGCCCACGAGGGCCTGTGCGTCACGCTCGGCGACGAGGATCCGGCGTGAGGATCCGCTTCTGGGGCGTGCGCGGCTCGATCCCCGCGCCCGGGCCCGAGACCAACCGCTACGGCGGCAACACCTCGTGCGTGTCGCTCACCACCGCGACCGGCGAGCTGGTGATCCTCGACATGGGCACTGGCCTCATGCACCTCGGCAACTACTTGCTGCCCACCGGGTTCGGCAAGGGCCAGGGCAAGGCGACGATCCTGCTGTCGCACGCCCACTGGGATCACATCCAGGGCCTCGGCTTCTTCGCGCCGGTGTTCATCCCCGGCAATCAGTTCGTGCTGCGCGGCCACGGCCGCTCGAGCTCGATGCTCGAGGGGATCCTCGAGGGCCAGATGAACCCGAACTTCTCGCCGCTGTACACGCTGAAGAACCTCGGCGCGACCTTCGACGTCCGCGCGATCGTCCCCGGCGAGCCGTTCACCGTCGCCGGCGGGCTGCGGGTCACCGCGCGGCCCAACCCCCACGGCACCACCACCGCGCTGGCGTTTCGCCTCGAGGAGGCCGGCCGCTCGTTCGTCTACGCGTCGGACGCCGGCTACGGCCCCGACGGTCCGCCCAGCGAGGTGCTCGACCTGTACCGCGGCGCCGACACGCTGCTGCACGACACCACGTACACGCCCGCCGATCAGGCGCGGCGCCACTCGCGCGGCTTCTCCTCGTACGAGCAGGCCGCCGACGCCGCGATCACCGCGGGGGTGCGCCGCCTGATCGCGTTCCACTACGATCAGGACTACACCGACGCCGACGTCGACGCGCT
Source organism: Myxococcales bacterium (assembly GCA_043737575.1). Taxonomy (GTDB): domain Bacteria; phylum Myxococcota_A; class Polyangia; order Haliangiales; family Haliangiaceae; genus UBA2376. The sequence continues at coordinate 2,278 of JAYTAJ010001017.1, forward strand.
CGCCGCCGCGTGCCGCGCGTACCTCGACGCCCACGGCGGATCGCAGATCGAGCTGGTCGCCGCCGCCGAGGGCCTCGAGCTCGAGATCTGACGGGGAGCACGAACCACGGGACCCCGTACGAGCGCGCATCGATCGCGCGCGCCACGCACCGGGTGCTCGGCAATTCAGGGAACGACGACGAACTCGCGCTTCATGAGCGCGACGAGCGTGTTGGCGCAGTCGAGGTCGGTGCCGGGATAGTGATCGAGCACCTTCTGCAGCTGGCCGTGATCGAGCACGAGCTGGAAGGTGTCGAGCTCCTGCGGCGTCAGATCGCGCAGCCGTCCGGCCAGCGGCGTCGGCACCGCGAGCGGCGAGCCGGGCGGCGGCAGCATGTGCGCGATGTTGACGATCTCGTCGAGCTGGCGCACGCCCTCCATGAGCAGCGCCTCGGTCGACTCCTGGATCTCCTCCATCACCTGGATCTCGACCGACGGCTCGAGCTCGAAGGTGCCGGTCGCCCAGGTCAGCATCCGGTAGATCGCCTTCTGCGGCGACAGCGCGAAGTCGTCGTTGATCGCGGCGAAGTAGATCTGGCCCTTGCGCAGGTAGATCTTGCCGACGC
>JAYTAJ010001018.1:0-2882 GCA_043737575.1 Myxococcales bacterium
CTCAGCCGAGGACCAGCGGGGCCTGGGGGGCGGGGTGGCCGTAGTCGGCGGCGCCGGTGACGACGCGCAGGTTCGGCAGGATCGCGACCTCGCCCGCGCCGTGGGTGTGGCCGCACACGACGAGGGCGTTGCAGTCGGGACGCGCGGCGACCGCGGCGCGCAACGCCTCGCCCGCGGCGACGCCGGTGAACCACGGCAGCCAGGCGTCGTTCGAGCGCTTGCCCTCGTGCCAGCAGGCGTCGGCGAACGGCGGCACGTGGGTCACGACCAGGAGCTTCGACGCGCGCTCGAGCGCGAGCGGCACGATGCGCGTGAAGTACGCGGCGGCCTGGTCGCCGAGCGTCTGCAGCACCGCGAGGCGCGCGGCGCGGGTCAGCCCCGACAGCTCGCGGATCGCGCGCCAGTCGTTGAGCTGCACGTTCGAGCCGAGCGGATCGCCGGCGCGGCCATCGCCCCAGCCGTCGTGGCCGACCAGCGCCCAGCCGTCGCCCAGCTCGACGACGCCGCACACCGGCAGCCACCGCAGCCATCGCGACCGCCGGGTCAGCTCGTCCATCGCGCCGCGCACGCCCGCGATGCTGCCGCCGTAGAAGTCGTGATTGCCGAGGACGAAGTAGATCGGCCGCTCGAGGTGCGCGGCCAGGGTCTCGAGGTGCTCGATCAACCCGATCGAGCTCGACAGATCGCCGCTCAGCACGACGCCGTCGGGGCCATCGGCCGCGAGCCGCTCGGCCAGCTCGGTCACGCCGCGCGGCTTCACGAAGTCCAGGTGGATGTCCGTCGCCCAAGCCAAGGTCGGCACCGCGCCAGCGTAGCGCGCCCACGCCGCGGTCGTGCGAGTCTCCGCCGCATGGACGTCCACCAGTTCACGCGCGAGCTGCAGCACCTCCTGCGCGCCGAGATCGACGGCGTGTCGGCGCCCGAGCGCGGCGCGATCGTGCGGCGTCAGCTCGCGCTCGCCGAGGCCGGCGGCGCCATGCTCGACCATCGCGTCGCGTTCGTGCCGTTCGTGCCCGGCCGCCGCCCGGTCGACGAGATCCTCGCGCCCGGGCTCGGCTCGAGCGAGTCGATCGGCCTGCTCGGTGGCGCCGCGCCCGATCGCGTCACGCTGCTGTACCGCCTCACCCACGCCGGCCAGCCCCTGGCCGCGGTGCCCGCCGACGCGCGGCTGATCGCGACCCTGCACCTGCTCGACGGCGACGGCCGCGCGACGCAGGTCGTGCCCGGCTGGGACGCGCGCGCGATCGACCCGACCCGGGTCGGCGCCCACCTCGTCACCGCGGCGACGCCGCGCGGCACCGAGGACGATCAGGCCTTCGCGATCACGCTCGACGTCGAGGAGGTGTTCGGCCCGCTCAAGCGCGCGGCCGACGGCCCCGCCGCGCCGTTCGGGTTCGGCTCGCTGTTCTTCGAGTGCTTCCGCCTCGACCTCACGCTCGATCGCGGCGGCGCCACGATCGCGACCGACGCCTTCGAGCTCGAGATCTTCGACGAGAGCGCCTTCGGCTCGCTGTACGCGCGCATCGCGACGCGGCTCCTGCCCGACGATCTGGCGCGTCAGGTCGCCGCCGAGCGCGACCGCGCCGACGTCGGCGTGGCGTTCCATCCGTGGTTCCCCGTCCTGTGCATCGGCGTCGAGAAGGCCAACCTGTACATGAAGGCGGTGCGCGGCGACGTCGTGCGCGAGCGCCGCATGCTCACCGATCCCGGCTGGCTGCTCCGGGTCGGGCTCTACCTCGAGCTGCTCACCTGCCTCGGGATCGCCGAGGCCGCGCGGTCGGCGCTCGATCTGCTGTCGGCCGACGAGCGCGCGCTGCTCGAGCGCGGGCCGCGCTTCGCGCCGATCCGCGCCCGCCTCGACGTCGCCGCGTGGACGGCGGTGTGGGACCTGCGCGGCATCGCGTTCCTGCGCACGCCCGGCCTCGATCTGCCGGTCGGCTTCCAGAACCTCCTGCGCAAGAAGTCGGCGACGCTCGGGTTCCTCCACGCCCACCACGACGATCTCAAGCACGCCATCGCGCTCGCCGGCGAGAACCGCATGAACGCGCAGGAGACCTGGCAGCGGGTGTTCCGCGACGCCGAGCGCGCCACGCTCAAGATGAACCAGGAGGCGTTCCCCGAGCTCGGCTATCTGCCCAAGGCGGTGCGGCGCTTCATCCTGTGGCACCGCCGCGGCAGCGCGTTCGGCGTCGCGCTGTCGGCGACGCTGTCGGGGCTGTTCGGCGATCAGGACGGCCTGTTCCTCTCGGCCTGCACCCAGTACCGCGACTCGATGAACCACGTCGCCGCGTGGGCCGCCGAGCGCGGCCTGATGGAGTACACCGGCGACGAGTGCGTGCCGCGCGCGGTCAGCCTCCTCGAGTCGCACCTGTCGGGCAACCACGTCCGCCTCGGCCAGCTGCAGCGCCGCGACGGCTACCAGGGCACGCTCGAGCTGCGCGAGTCGGACGAGGAGCCGCGCCGCCTCGCCGTCGACGAGGTCCGGGCCCGGATCGTCGGCATCGCGATCTTCCGCGTGCTGACCGCCGACGAGGTCGACCACCTCGCGCGGCTCGCCCGCACGATCACGCTCGGCCCCACCGAGCGCATCATCGTCCAGGGCAACCCCGGCTCGTCGCTGTTCGTGCTGCACGACGGCGAGCTCGAGGTGATCGTCCGCACCGACGGCCGCGAGCGCGTCGTCGCCGAGCTGCAGCCCGGCGCCGTCGTCGGCGAGGTCGCGTTCCTCACCGCCGCGCCGCGCACCGCCACCGTCCGCGCCGTCGACAGCGCCACCGTCATCGAGATCGCCGCGCGCCACCTCGAGCCCATCGTCCGCGAGCGCCCCGTCATCCTCGAGGAGCTGACCGCCCTCATGACCCGCCGCCGCGACCTCGCCGACG
>JAYTAJ010001019.1:0-6559 GCA_043737575.1 Myxococcales bacterium
CACGTGCAGACCACATGCACGACCGCGGTGGTGCTGGAGCTGTCGCGGCAGATCGCGGGCGAGGTCGGCTGCATGCTGCCGGGGCAGCTGGTGACGTTCGCCGAGGGCAACGGCGTCGTGTTCGCGGGCGCCGCGGTGCTGCCCTACGTCAGCGAGGTGGCGCGCGCCGATCTGCTCGACGCGGTCGCGGCGGGCGGCGGCCGCGACCTGCAGCTCACCAGCGTGTATCGCACCGTCGCCCAGCAGTACCTCTTGTACCGCTGGTTCCGCCTCGGGCGCTGCAACATCCCGGCGGCGGCGATGCCGGGCGACAGCAACCATGAGAGCGGCCGCGCGATCGACGTGTCGAACTGGTCGCCGTGGATCGCCGACCTCGCGACGACCGGCTGGGGTCACACCGTGCCCGGCGACGACGTCCACTTCGATCACACCGCGTCGCCCGATCTGCGCGGCACCGACGTGCTCGCGTTCCAGCGGCTGTGGAACCGCAACGTGGCCGCGATGCCGATCGACGAGGACGGCGAGTACGGACCGATGACCGAGGCGGCGCTGGCCGCCGCGCCCGCCGAGGGCTTCGCGATCGGGCCAGCGTGCGCCGCGCCCGGCTACGCCGCCGCGGTCGATCGGATCGAGGCGCCGCGCCAGCTCGCGACCGGCGCCCGCGCCCGCGTGACGATCACGGTGCGCAACACCGGCACGCTGACCTGGCCGGCGGGCACGGCGCTGGTGACCGGCGAGCCCCTCGGCCGCGCCAGCGCCGTCGCGGATCCGAGCTGGCCCGGGCCCGGCCGCGCCGCGGTGCTCGTCGATGCGGTCGCGCCCGATGCCACCGCGACCTTCGCGCTCGACGTGCTCGGGCCCGCGGTGACCGACCCGATCGAGCTGACCGAGTCGTTCACCCTCGAGGCCGGCGCCGATCACTTCGGCGCGGTCGCGCTGGTCGTGACGATCACGATCGAACCCGGCGGCGCCGCCGACGGTGGCTGCGCGGCGGGCGGTGGTGGCGGTGGTGGCGGCGCGCTGATCCTGATCGCGCTCGCGCTGCTCAGAGATCGAGCCCGAGCGAGACCAGCTGGAGCCACGCGCGATCGTCGGTGAGGCGGCGGCTGGCCTGGTAGCGGAGGACCAGCGGGGCGCGGAGGAAGATGAGGTGCGCGGCCATCGCGCCGCCCGCGGCGTGGTGCCATGGATCGAGGCTCGGTCGGATCCACGCGGTGGTCGCGAACAGCTCGAGGTCGAGCTGCGACAGGAAGCTCGACGGCAAGAAGCCGAGGTGGGTGATGCCGCGGTCGATGATGATCGGATAGCGCCACGCCAGCAGCGCGAGCGCGGCGCGCGAGCCGACGATCGTCACGTCCTCGAAGCCGCGCAGCGACTCGCCGAACGCGGCGCCGCTCGGCAGCAGGCCGTCGCCGGGCTCGTCGAGCGCGAGCGCGGGGCGCGACCACAAGACGCTCGCCGGATCGATGCCGCCGACCGCGAGCAGGCCGTCGTCGTCGCCGAGCAGCGCCCGGCCGCGCAGCGCGAGCGCGAGCGTGTGGCGACGGCCGATCGGCAGCGGCGCGATCGCGCGGACGCCCCCGCCGACGTCGATCAGATCGTCGGGGACGCGGCGCGGGTAGTAGGCGGCGCTGGCGTCGACGATCACGCCGCGGCGGGGGCCGGTGTACGGCGTCGACTCGAGGCCGAGGTACGCGAGGTCGAGGGACGGGCCCCACAGCCGCAGGGTCGCGTCCTCGATCCGATCCGACAGGTAGCGGCTCGCGACGGTCGCGCCGATCGTCTCGCGCCAGGTGCGGCCGATCGCGATCGCCGCGCCGCGGGTCTCGCGATCGCGATCGAGGGTGCTGTCGTCGGCGAGCGTGACGCGATCGCGGAAGGCCGCCCGCGCGGCGGAGGCGGCGACGGTCCACGGCGCGAGGCTGTGCTCGGCGACGTCGAGGCTGCCGCTCAGGCGGCCGTCGCCGACGTCGACCAGGAGCGCGGCGGACCACTGGAGGAAGCCGAGGCGATCGCCGCCGCCGAGGAGGAGGCCGACCGAGACGTTCGGCGCGACCGAGACGAAGGTCGGCACGCGGAGGGTCGGGATGAGGAGGCCGTCGAGGCGCGAGTAGGGAGCGTCGGAGAGGATGCGGGCGGGAACGGGAGCGGGTACGGAGACGGAGTCGGTCACGGAGTCGGTCACGGATACGGTTACGGAGTCGGTCACGGATACGGTCACGGGTACGGATACGGATACGGATACGGGTACCGGCGCGGCGGGCAGCGCGATCTCGTCGAGCGTCCATCGCCAGCCCTCGCGCGCCAGGAACCGCACGCGCTCGCCCACCGCGCGCGCCTCGAGCGCGCCGTACGGCGCATCGCTGATCGTCGTGCGTTCGCCATCGGCGCTCTCGACCACGACCTGGAAGCGGCCCTCGATCTGATCGAGGAAGATCAGCCGGCCGTCGGGCGCGAAGGCCGGATCGTAGACCGGCCCGCCGAGCCGGCCCGCGAGCGCGCGCTGGCGCACGCCGGTCTGGGCGTCGACGATCCAGATCGCGAAGCGCGCGCCGTCCCAGACGCTGACCGCGAGCCGGGCGCCGTCGGGCGCGACCGCGAGGCGCAGCGCGTACTGGCCGGGCGGCGCGTCCCACACGATGCGTCGCGTCCGCGTCGCCAGATCGAAGGCGACGATGCTCCAGCGATCGCCGTCGCTGGCCAGCGCGTAGTAGGTCGCACCGTCGGGCGCGATCGATCCGCCCGAGCCGAGATCGCGGGCGACCTCGACCAGCTCGCCCGAGCCGACCCGCAGCCGCAGGAGGCGCGTGGTCTGGAACGTCGCGCCGTGGTCGAGCGCGGTCAGGTACAGATCGCGGCCGTCGGCGGTGAAGCCGAGGCCGGTCGTCAAGATCGGCGCCGCGGTCACCAGCGTTCGCGGCGGTACGACCTCGACCAGCGCGATCGCGTCGCGCTCGCGGCCCGCAGCGTCGCGCACGATCAGCCGGGTCGGCCGATCGACGTCGGCGTCGACGATCGCGGTGGTGCCGTCGGCGGCCCAGGCCCAGCGCGCGTCGGTGCCGAGCTGCTGCACGACCCGCTGATCGGTCGGGCGCGCGCGCCGCGGATAGCGGGTCGCGACCCAGCCGCGAAACTCGCCGAGCAGCGCGGTCAGATCCTTGCCGTAGACCTCGTCGAAGGAACCGTTGACGTCGAACACGATCGACACCGAGCGCGCCTGCTGCTCGATCAGCCGCCACAGCGCCGCCTCGCCGTAGGTCTCGGCCAGCCAGCCGACGAAGATCGTGCCGACCAGGTAGTGGTGGCCCGGCACCGCGAGCCGCGCGTACTCCGACAGCGACGAGCCGCCGAGCCCGTCGCCGCCCGGGTACGCGGCGTGGAACATGCTCGTGAAGACCGGCCACCGCGGCCGACCGACGCCGGGTTGCAGCCGCGCCTCGTAGTAGGTCGCGAGCCCCTCGAGGAACCACGGATCGAAGCCGCCCTGCGGCGTCAGGATGCTGCCGAGCACGGTGTCGACCACGCCCCACAGCCCGGCGATCTGCTTCAGCTGTACGTAGTGCACGATCTCGTGGCAACCGGTCATGCCCGGATCCGGCGGCAGGCCGAACTCGGTGACGAAGTCGAGCGTGTCGCCGGTCGGGATCACCGCGACGTCCTCGAGCCCGCCGACCGGCGGCAGCACGTACGCGTTGTTGAACGGCAGCTCGGGGACGACGACGATCATCTTCTCGCGGCTGTGGCGGTTGTCGACGCGCGCCATCCGCCGCAGCTCGCCCGCGCACGCCTCGACCCGCGCCGCCAGCCGCTCGGCCAGCGCGCGCCGCGGCGCCGGGTAGTAGACGATCAGCTGCGCGGTCTCGAGCCGCCGCATGGCGTCGCGCGCCAGCGCGGTCTGGACGTCGGCGGGGAAGCGCGGCGGCAGCGCGCCGCAGCCGGCGGTGAGCGCGAGCGCGACGACCGCCGCGCGCATCACGCGGTCCGGTGGAGCCCGCGCGCGACCTCGGCGAGGGTCGCGGCGGTGCGCTCGCGGACCAGGCGCGCGAGGATCGCGTCGAGGGTCGCGACCTTGTCGTCGAGCGGCCGCCGCAGATCCGGCTGGCGCGCGCACAGCTCGCCGGGGATGCCGTCGAGCTCGGCGTCGCACAGGTCGATGCCGTGCAGCTCGAGGTTGAAGAACGCGCGGCGCCGCATCGCGTGGAGCCAGTGCTCGCGCAGCCAGCGCGGCGCGAGCAGGAGCCAGGTCCCGATCGTCGGCGTGCGCAGCCACGGCGTCACCGCGATCGGCAGCTCGACCAGCGGCGCCCGACCACGCCGCCAGGGCGCCGTCAGCGCTGGACGGTAGGGATCGGTCGGCGCGATCAGCGCCCGCGGATCGGTGACCACCGCGCCGCTCGGCCGGCCCACCAGCCGCAGCCCCGCCATCACCGCCAGCTTCAGCGCGTAGTAGCTCGGCGCCGGAAAGATCGACGAGTCGTAGCGATAGCCGCGCGCCGCCAGCTCCGCGAGCATCGTCGCCGACAGGTCGTAGCCCGGCGCGCGAAAGCCCGCGATCGGCCCGCCCGTCAGCTCGCGCAGCCGCGCGTCGCAGTCGCCGATCTCGCGCGCGACCTCGCCCGCCGATCGCCGCGCCAGATCGTAGAGATGATGCTCCGAGTGATTGCCCAGCTCGTCGCCCGCCGCCACTCGCTCGCGCAACAGCGCCCGCGCCGCCGCCGCGCTGTCCTTGCCCACCGCCGCGTCGTCGAGATCCTCGCCGACCACGAACCACGTCGCCTTGATCCCATGCCGCGCGAACAGCTCCGCCAGCCGCGGCAGCGCCCGCCGCATCACCACATCGCGCAGCTCCGACGGCGCCTCACCCAGCGCATGGATCCGGTAGTAGCAAGGGATCGGATCCAGATCGACGGAGACCGAGACCAGCGGCTGCATCAGCGCGCACGTAGCAAGGGGTTGACCGATCGCATGTTCAGCGCGGCATTCTGGCGCCAGCCACCGCCGACCTGCAAGCGACGGTGTCGCGCGCGTCATCGCCGCTTCCCCTTCGCCGGGCGAGGCGACGGCGGCGCGAGCTGTGCGTAGAGGTCGTGCAGCGTGCGCTGCAAGAGCGCCCGCGGCGGCAGGACCGTCTGGTACTCGGCCACCAGCGCGGGTGACAGGGTTCGACTGAGTGCGTACTCGACGAACTCGTCGTCCTTGGTCGCGCACAACAGCACGCCGATCGAGGGCCGCTCGTGCGGCTTCTTGACGTCGCGATCGAGGGCCTCGAGGTAGAAGCTCAACTTGCCGAGATCCTCGGGGCGGAACTTGCGGACCTTGAGCTCGAGAGCGACGAGGCACGAAAGACCGCGGTGGAAGAACAGGAGATCGATCGCGAAGTCCTGGTTGCCGACCTGGACCGGATACTCGGAGCCGACAAGCAGAAGTCGCGGCCGAGCTCGGTGATGAACCGGCCAAGGTTACGGAGCAACCCGCGGTGCAGGTCGGCCTCCGAGTGGCCGTCCGGTAGGTCGAGGAACTCGAGGGAGTAGACCTCCTTGAAGTCAGAGACCGCATGCGGGTGAAGTTCTCTCAACGTGGTTGAGAGTTTCGGCGAGCCCCGCACCGAGCGCTCGAAGGTGCCGGCCTCGATCTGTCGCGCAACCTCGCGGACATTCCATCCCTGCTCGACCGCCATCCGCAGGTAGAACTCCCGCGCCTCGCGACGCTTGGTGCCGAGGATGTGCAAGTTGGTCGACCACGACAGATCTCTCAACAATGTTGAGAGATCTGGCGCGTCCCGATACGCCTCGAAGAACTGCCGCATGCGCCAAAGATTTTGGGGCGAGAAGCCCCTCGCCCCGCGCTGCGTGCGGGCGAGATACGACGCCAGGTCCTGCACCGTGTTCTTGCCCCAGCCGTCGGTCTCGATCCGGCGGCTGATGATGGCGCCGATCCCATTGTAGAGGTCGATGAGCTTGGCGTTCACCGCGCGCGCGACCCAGCGCCGCGCTTCCTCGATGAGCTGCACTACCTCGTCGAACGCGGCGATCGTCTTGCCGCTGACCTTCGCTGGGTGTTGCTTCCTCAACGCGGGCCTCCGAGATCGGTCGCGGCAGTCAGGGTTCGCCGCCGAACCGGATCACCCGGGTCAGCTTGACGAGGCCGCGCATGACGCCGGGCACGCGCTTGACCAGGTTGATCGTCGGCGGGCGCTTCTCCTCGATGCGCAGCGGGATCTCGATGATCGAGACGTCGGCGCGGCCGGCGCGGATGACGAGCTCGGAGGAGAAGAGGTCCTTGTCGATGACGCAGGCCTCGACGAAGGGCAGGAGCGTGGCGCGGCGGAAGGCCTTGAGGCCGTGGGTGTCGGTGCCGTGGAAGTCGAGGGTCACGCGCAGCAGGCCGTTGATGACGCGGGTGGCGACGCGGCGCAGGATGGGGCGGCGATCCTTGGCGCCGCGCATCGACTTGGAGCCGACCACCATGTCGCAGCCGCGGGCGCGCAAGAGCGCGAGCGAGCGCCGATAGAAGTCGGTGTCGCACAGATCGATCTCGTCGCAGATCACCAGCTCGCCGC
>JAYTAJ010001020.1:0-6558 GCA_043737575.1 Myxococcales bacterium
GGCGTGCGTCGCGCCGTCGTCGTGTTCCTCGTCGTCCTCGCCGCCTGTGATCGCCGCGTCGCGGGCGGCAGCACCGACGGTGCCAAGGTGTTCGGCGAGGCGTGCGCGCGCTGTCACGGCGACGGCGGCAAGCCCCCGGTGCAGATGGTCGATCAGCTCGGCGTGCGCGATCTGACCGCGCCCGAGTTCCGGGCCCGCCGCAACCGCGCGCTGATCGATCAGCAGGTGCGGCGCGGCTCGGCCAACGGCCGGATGCCCGCGTTCACCGGCGCGCTATCCGACGCCCAGGTCGAGTCGGTCACCGCGTACGTCATGACCCTGGGCGGCTCGTAGCCGCGCTCGCGAGTCGGGCGGCGGCGGCGCCGAGCTCAGCGGCGGCGTCGGGATCGGCCTCGCGCGCCGTGGCGGCGGCGATCAGCGCCCGGGCCGGATCGATCGCGTGCGGGACCGCCGCGGCGAGCTCGGCCAGGGCCCACGCGGCGTGGCCGCGGACCAGCGGGCTCGGGCTCGCGATCAGCGCGGCGAGCGGCGCCACCGCGCGGGCGTCGGCGCTGTTGCCGAGGGCGACGGCGACGTTGCGCTGCAGGCGCGCGCGATCGATCCGCCGCAGCGCGGTGCGGCGCACGAAGCCGCGCAGCTGGTTGGCGCCGATCGTCGCGAGACGATCGAGGGCGGGCCACGCGTGCTCGAGATCGCGGGGGAGCAGCTCGAACGCGGGCGTCGCGCGCTCGGGCGCCGCGGCGTTCCACGGGCACACCTCCTGGCAGACGTCGCAGCCGAAGATGCGCGCGCCCATCGCGGCGCGCAGCTCGATCGGGATCGCGCCGTCGTGCTCGATGGTCAGGTACGAGATGCAGCGACGGGCGTCGAGCACGTAGGCGTCGACGAACGCGCCGGTCGGGCAGGCGTCGAGGCACGCCCGGCAGCCGCCGCACCGCGACCGCTCGGGCGCGGCGCCGGTCGCGGCCAGCTCGACGGTGAGCAGGAGCTCGCCGAGGACGACGTAGGAGCCGAGGCCGGGCGCGATCAGCATCGTGTTCTTCGCGGCGAAGCCGAGGCCGGCGCGCTCGGCCAGCTCGCGCTCGGGCAGCGGCGCCGAGTCGACGCACACCCGCACGCCGATCGGCCCCGCGGCCTCGACCAGCGCGGCCGCGACCTGCTGCAGGCGATCGCGGAGGATCAGGTGGTAGTCGGTGCCGCGGGCGTAGCGCGCGATCACGCCGCGCAGCGGCACCACGCCGTCGTCGACCGGTGGCGGTGGCGCGTCGGAGCCGTAGGCGAGGGCGACGACGATCGCGGTGCGCGCGCCGTCGAGCAGCACCGATGGATCGGCGCGGCCGGCGACGTGCTCGGCGGTCGCGAGGTACGCCATCTCGCCGTGGTGGCCGGCCGCGAGCCAGGCGGCGTAGACCGCGGCGCGCTGCGACGGCGCGATCGGCACGATGCCGATGCGGTGGAACCCGGCGCGCCGACACGCCGCGATCGCCAGGTCGCGCAGCGCGACCGGATCGGGCATCACGGTTCGGTCACGGCAGCTCGAGGCCGCCCTCGCGGTCGTCGTCCTCGGGCACGCCGGCGAAGAACACCCGATCGTACGGCACCGTCACGTCGTGCTGCCGCGGCTCGGGGTAGTCGACCAGCTCGCCGCGGTAGGTCCGCACCACCACGCGATCGGGGTGGCGCTCGACGATGTAGTCGGGGCCGATCGGCAGCTTGCCGCCGCCGCCCGGCGCGTCGATCACCAGGTGCGGGATGCACATGCCGCTCATCCAGCCGCGCAGCGATCCGTACAGCTCGATCGCGGCGTCGACCGGCGTGCGCAGGTGATCGGTGCCGATCACGGTGTCGCCCTGGAACAGGTAGTACGGCCGCACCCGCGATCGCAGGAGGCCGCGGAACAGCGCGCGCAGGCTGCGCGTCGACGAGTTGATGCCGCGCAGGAGCACCGCCTGGTTGCCGACCGGGATGCCGTGATCGACCAGGCGCTCGCACGCCGCGCGCGACTCCGGCGTCAGCTCCTTGGCGTGGTTGAAGTGGGTGTTGACGAAGATCGGCGCGAAGCGGCGCAGCGCGGCGCACAGCTCGTCGTCGACGCGCATCGGGCACACCACCGGGATGCGGGTGCCGATGCGGATGGTCTCGAGGTGGGGGATCGCGCGCAGCCGGCCGACGATGCCCGCCAGCTTCTCGGTCGACATCAGGAGCGGATCGCCGCCCGAGATGAGCACGTCGCGGATGCGCGGCGTGCGCGCGAGGTAGGCCAGACCGGCGTCGAGATCGGCGACGGTCGGCGGGGCGTCGCCGCCGACCAGGCGCCGGCGGTTGCAGTGGCGGCAGTAGATCGCGCAGCGGTCGACCACCAGGAGCAGCGCGCGATCGGGGTACTTGTGGATCACGCACGGCGCGGGATGGTGGGTGTCCTCGCCCAGCGGATCGCGCAGCTCCTCGGCGCGGATGTCGAGCTCGGCCGCGCGCGGGATGGCCTGCATGCGGATCGGGCAGCTCGGATCGCGTGGATCCATCAGGCTCGCGTAGTACGGCGTGAGGCCGACGCGGAACAGGTGGGCCGACGCCGCGAGCCCGTCGCGCTCGGCCGCCGACAGCTCGACGACGCGGGCCAGCTCGTCGGTGGTGGTCAGCATGTTGCGCAGCTGCCAGCGCCAGTTGTGCCAGTCGCGATCGGCGACGTCGGCGCGCCGCACCGAAGGCGGCGGTGCCAGCGGAGGAGGCGGGGCGAGATCGGTGATGACGGGCAGCATGGGCCGCCCTCCGTTACCGCGCGCGCGACGCGTTGGCAATGCTGTCGTGGAGCGCGCGGGCGGCGTCGATCACCGGGATGAGGCCGTCGGTGAGCGGCAGCGTGGCCAGCTCGGCGGCGTCGACCCAGCGGGCGGCGCGCGCGTCGTCGGCGCCGCGCGGTGCGGCCGCCGGGGCGTCGGTCGTGTCGGTCGTGATCGGCGCGGCGAGGAAGTCGAGGATGACGTAGTGGTAGGCGCCGTCGGCGCCGGTCAGGAGGCGCTCGATGACCTCGACCAGCGGGCCGACCTCGATCGCGATGCCGGTCTCCTCGAGGACCTCGCGGGCGACCGCGGCGGCGAGGGACTCGCCGTGCTCGACGCGGCCGCCGGGGACGCTCCAGAGGCCGACGCCGGGAGGACGGCCGCGCTCGACGAGGAGGACGCGGCCGGCGTCGTCGAAGACGATCGCGGCGACGGCGAGGACGGGGTGGGGCGGAGGAGCGGGAGAGGTCATCGGCGTTTCGGCGACGGTTTCGGTGACGGCTTCGGTGACGGCTTCGGTGACGGTGACGGCTTCGGTGACGGCTTCGGTGACGGCTTCGGTGACGGCTTCGGTGACGGCTTCGGTGACGGTTTCGGCCTGGCGCTCGACGGTGGGGTGGGGCGGCCGGGCAGCTCGGCGGCGGGGCAGTGGGGCGCGAGGGTGCAGGTTTCGCACGCGGGCTTCTTGGCGAAGCAGACGCGGCGGCCGTGCCAGATCACCCGGTTCGCGAAGGCCTTCCACTCGGCCTGCGGCAACAGCGCCATGAGATCGCGCTCGATCTTCACCGGGTCGGTCTCGGTCGTCAGGCCGAGCCGCGCGCTCAGGCGGGTGACGTGGGTGTCGACCACGACGCCGACCGTGACGTCGAGCGCATTCTGCAGGACCACGTTCGCGGTCTTGCGCGCGACGCCCGGCAGCTCGACCAGCGCGTCGAGCTGGGCCGGCACCTCGCCGTCGTGGCGCTCGACCAGCGCGCGCGCCATGCCGAGGAGGCTCCGGGCCTTGGCGCGGAAGAAGCCGCTGGCATGGATCAGGCGCTCGAGCTCCTCGGGATCGGCGGCGGCCAGCGCCCGGGCGTCGGGGAACCGCGCGAACAGCGCGGGCGACAGCTTGTTGATGCCCTTGTCGGTCGACTGCGCCGCGAGGATGGTCGCGCACAGGAGCTCGAAGCCGTTGCGGTGATCGAGCTCGACGATCGCGTCGGGCCAGGCCTGCGCGAGCGCCCGCACGACGCTCGCGATCCGGTCCGGCAGATCGCGCGCGGCGGACGTGGTAGACCGACGGGGGTGACCCATGAAGCCAGCGCACGGTAACACTGCCCGCGCGATCGCGTCCTTCGTCGTGCTGTCGTCCGTCGTCGTGATGGGCAGTCTCGCGGCCGCCGGGTGCGTGTCGCGCAAGGAAGCCAACGAGGCGCGACGCTCGGTCTACGACACCGACTTCGCCGTCGTCTACAGCGCCACCGTCGAGGCGGTGCGGTCGCTGTACGCGAGCTTCGAGGAAGATCCCACGACCGGGATCATCAAGACCTCGTGGCATCAGGTGAAGTACTCCGATCCCGGGGCCGACGATCCCAAGAGCAACCAGGTCCGCGATCGCGCGGCCGGGGTCGGCAACGCGTCACCGACCGGCGGCTCGCTCGGCTACAGCCCATCGCTGGCGCGGAAGATGAACTTCATCCGCTTCGACGTCACCGTCGCCGGCGGTCGGCCGTGGCGGGTCCGCGTCATCGGCACCGCGTCGCAGATGGAGCCCGGCAACGCGCTGCCCAGCGAGCTCAAGGGCGCGAACGCGCCGCACTGGCTGGCCGGCCGCACCGACGCGATGGTGGTCGCGATCCATCGCAAGCTGAAGAAGTACGCCATCGTCGCCAAGGACGAGCCGCCGCCGGTCGTGGTCGTCGAGGAGGTCACCGTCGGCGGCGACATCGAGGTCGGCGCCCGCGGCGCCGCCGCCGAGGTCCTGCGCGCGCTGCACAAGCGCGACTACGCCGCGCTGCGGGCGCAGGTCGCGGCCGACGTGGTGTGGAGCCTGGGCGCCGCGCCCGGCATCGACGTCGCGATGGCGATGTGGCAGGCCGATCCGACGACGCTGGTCGCGCTCGACGGCGCCATCAGCGCCGGCTGCGGCCCCGACCGCACCGAGGTCGTGTGCCCCGCCGCCCCCGCGCCCAACGCCGTGCGCGCTCGCTTCGGCCTGCGCGGCGGCGCGTGGAAGCTGATCTCGTTCGTCGACGGCGCGCCCTGACGACTCGAGTCAGTCGCGCGGTGGGCCGCCGCACAGCTCGACCACGGCCTCGAGGATGCGCGCGGTGGCGCCCCAGATGCGGTGCTCGCCGTAGCGGTAGGCGCGCAGGGTGTAGAGCACGCCGTTCCACTCGCGCGCGCCGAGAAACTCGGCGGCGCCACGATCGAAGAACAGCGCGAGCGGCGCCCAGAACCAGGCCGCGACCTCGCGCGGGTTCGGCGCGAAGACGATCGATGGATCGAGCTCGGCGACGACGGGCGTGATCGCGTAGCCGGTCGGGGTCGGCACGTCGTCGAGCGTGCCGAGCACCCGCGGCGCGTGGCGCGGGACGCCGAGCTCCTCGTGGGCCTCGCGGCAGGCGGTGTCGACGAGATCCATGTCGCTGATGTCGAAGCCGCCGCCGGGCAGCGCGATCTGTCCCGAGTGGGTCGGCGCGTCGGCGCCGCGGACGATCAGCGGGACCCAGGTCGCGTCGTCGCGCTCGACCAGGAGCACCGCGACCGCGGCCTGGCGCAGCGCCCGGGTCGGATCGTCGATGCGGTGGCTGGTGCGCGCCGCCAGCGCGGCGGCGATCTGCTCGACCAGCGCGCGATGCTCGAGCATCACTCGCTGCACGGCGCCCGGCGCAGCGGGAGGATCTTGCCGGGGTTGAGCAGGTCGAGCGGATCCCACATCGCCTTCCACTTGCGCTGCCACTCGAGCACGCGCTCGGTCTGCTCGAGCGGCATGAAGTCGCGCTTGATGAGGCCGATGCCGTGCTCGCCCGACAGCGTGCCGCGCAGCGCGACCGCGTCGGCGAAGACCTGATGCACCGCGGCCCACACCCGCGTCATCGCCGCGGCGTCGCCGGGATCGTCGTCGGACAGGACGTTGACGTGGAGGTTGCCGTCGCCGGCGTGGCCGAACACCGCGATCGCGACGCCGTGGGCGGCGCTGATCCGATCGACCCGCGCCAGCATCTCGCCGATCGCGCTGCGCGGCACGCACACGTCCTCGCTGATCTTGATCGGGTGGGCCTCCTTGAGCGCGGGCGAGATCGCGCGGCGGGCCTCCCACAGCGCGCGGCGCTCGTTGGGATCGTTGGCGGCGAACACGTCGAGCGCGCCGGCCCGATCGCAGTCCTCGCCGAGCCGCTCGATCTGCGCGTCGAGCGAGTCGGGATCGCCGTCGACCTCGAGCAGCGCGATCGCGCCCGCGTGGGCCGGGAAGGTGTAGCGCGACCGGGCGCGGATGTGATCGATCGAGGTCTTGTCGGCCAGCTCGATCACCCGCGGCCGGATGCCGCGGCCGATGATCGCGGTGATCGCGGTGCTGGCGCTGGCGACGTCGGCGAACACCGCGAGCAGGGTCGCGACCGCGGGCGGCCGCGGCAGCAGCCGCAAGGTCAGCTCGGTGATCACGCCGAAGGTGCCCTCGCTGCCGACCACGGTGCCCGTGAGGTCGTAGCCGGGCGAATCCTCGGTTGGCCCGCCGAGGGTGACGACGTTGCCGTCGGGCAGCACGAGTTCGACGCCGAGGATGTGGTTAACG
>JAYTAJ010001021.1:0-2877 GCA_043737575.1 Myxococcales bacterium
GCCGACGTCCTCGGTGAGCAGGCGGTACGCGCGGCGCGCGATCGCGACCCGCTGCTCGACGTCGGTGGCCTGGCCGGTCTCGTCGAACGCCATCACCACGACCGCGGCGCCGTAGCGGCGGATGAGCCGGGCCTGGCGCAGGAACGGCTCCTCGCCCTCCTTCAGCGAGATCGAGTTGACGACGCCCTTGCCCTGCAGGCACGCCAGGCCGGCCTCGAGGATCGAGAACTTCGAGCTGTCGACCATCACCGGGATGCGGGCGATCTCGGGCTCGGCGGCGATCAGGTTGAGGAAGCGTCGCATCGCGACGACGCCGTCGATCATGCCCTCGTCCATGCAGACGTCGAGGATGTTGGCGCCGCCCTCGACCTGCTGCTTGGCGACCGCGACCGCGTCGTCGAAGCGGTCGTCCTTGATCAGGCGGCGGAACGCGGCCGAGCCGGTGATGTTGGTGCGCTCGCCGATGACGATGAAGTTGGTCTCGGGGGTGATGACCAGCGGCTCGAGGCCCGACAGCCGGGTGTGGCGGGGCGGCGACGGGATCTCGCGCGGCGCGATCCGCGCCACCGCAAGGGCGATCGCCGCGATGTGATCGGGCGTGGTGCCGCAGCAGCCGCCGACCAGGTTGAGGAGACCGTCCTTGGCGAAGCCGCCGAGGACCCGCGCCATCGACGACGGCGTGTCGTCGTAGCCGCCGAACTCGTTGGGCAGGCCGGCGTTCGGGTAGCACATGACCGGGCCCGGGTGCAGCCGCGCCAGATCGGCGACGTGGGGCCGCATGTCCTCGGCGCCGAGCGCGCAGTTGACGCTGACCGCGAGCAGCTCGTGGTTCGCGATCGACGCGTGGAACGCCTCGATGGTCTGGCCCGACAGGGTGCGGCCCGAGCGATCCGGGATCGTGACCGACGCGATCACCGGCACCCGGCGGGCGCCGTCGTCGAACAGCTGGGCGATCGCGAACAGCGCCGCCTTCATGTTGAGCGTGTCGATGTGGGTCTCGGTCAGGAGCACGTCGACGCCGCCCTCGATCAGCGCGCCGGCCTGCTCGCGGTACGACGCGACCAGCTGCTCGAAGGTGATCGCGCGAAAGCCGGGGTCGTTGACGTCGGGCGACAAGGACGCGGTCTTGGTCGTCGGCCCCATCGAGCCCGCGACCCAGCGCAGCCGGCCGTCGTCGGCGAAGGCGCGGTCGGCGGCGCGGCGCGCGACCCTCGCGCCCTCGAGATTGATGTCGGCGACGTAGCGCTCCATCGCGTAGTCGGCGGCGGCCACCGACGTCGCGCCGAAGGTGTTGGTCTCGACGATGTCGGCGCCGGCCTTGAGGAACCGATAGTGGATGTCCTCGATCGCCTGCGGCTGCGTGATCACCAGCAGGTCGTTGAAGCCCTTCAGGCTGACCGTGTGGTTGGCGAACTGCCGACCGCGGAACGCGGCCTCGTCGAATTCCAGCGGCTGGATCATCGTCCCCATCGCGCCGTCGAGCACGACGATGCGCTCACGAATGGCGGCGACGAGGACAGCGGCGCGATCGGACATCACGCCGTCGGTACCACGAGTCGAGCACCCGGCCAACGATCCCCTCAGCGCTTCGGGATGTGCCAGACCAGGCGGCCGTCATCCGACCGCAGCTCCCAGCAACCCGAGGCTTGGTCGACGCACATCAACAGGCCGCGCAGGTCCGGCCGGCTCTGCTGTCGCTCGACCAGCAGCGCCTCCAGCAAGATACGCTGGGCCGCATCACGGGCAAGGTCGATCGATTCGTCCTCCGTGATGTCCGCGGTCAGGTAGCTGCGAATCAGCGTCGACGCCCGCCACCGCCGCGGATCGGCGAGCGGGTAGCGTTGGACGGCCGGCCCGAGGTATTGCCGCGCGACGGCGAGCAGGTCGGGGACCCCGACCGGCTTGCGGAGCCATCCCGCGGCGCCGAGTCGCTCCGCGAGCGCGAGACTCCAGATGCTTGCGCTCATGACCACGACCGGCACCGACGCGAGGGCGGGATCGGCGAGTTGCAGCGCGCGAAATCCCGGTCCGTCGAGGACGGGCATCGACATGTCCAACAGGATCAGCGCCGGAAGCGGGGAGCCATCGCGTAGCAGGACCAGCGCCGCTTCACCGTTCGACGCGGCCCGTGGCGCACAACCGGCACTGTGGAAGACCTCCACCACCTCGTCTCGGAGCTCGTCCTCGTCCTCGACGACGAGGATGCTGGGAGGGGCGTTCACGGATCAGCTCGGTCGCCTCACAGCCCCGTGCAGACGAAGTTGGCGCCCTGGGCCGGGTAGTAGAAGAGGTCGCTGAAGCACATCTCGTCGTTCGACGACTCGCCGAAGGTGACGGTGGAGCCGGTGTTGTTGTCGAACGTGCAGTGGGTGGTGAGGACGTCGCCCGGGCGTAGCTCGACGACGGGCGTCTTCAGCTGGAACGACTGCTGCTCGAAGTTGTAGGGGATGTCCTGCAGCGTGAAGGTCTCGCTGCCGCGCTGGATCGTGGTGCGCAGGTTGCGTCCGAGCTTGTGCATGTGTTGCGACAGCGCGAAGATCTGGATCGGCTCCGAGGTCACCGACGAGATCTGGCAGGTCCCGGTCTGGGTCGAGACCCCGGTGGGAACACTCAGCGTGAACGTCGGCCCCGCGAGCACGACCTCGGCGAGGTTCTGGACCTCGGCGGCGGTGCCCTCCTGGAACAGCGTGCCCGAGCGGCCGGTCAGCGGCTCGTCGCTCGCATTATATAGGTGCAGGTTGAGCAGCAGCCGCTGGCCCGCGGTGAAGTGCAGGCCGACCCCGGTCGGGAACACGAAGTCGGGCGAGCCGACGCCCGAGCCGTAGATCATGCTCTGGCCGTTGGTGTTGACGCCGCAGCGCACGATGCCGTCGGGCG
>JAYTAJ010001022.1:0-6540 GCA_043737575.1 Myxococcales bacterium
TGAGCCCGCAGGCACGGCTCCGCCAGATCCAGAGCTTCCACATGTTCACCAACGGCTGGTGCGACATTGGCTACAACTACCTGGTGTCGCGCGACGGTCGGGTCTGGCGCGGCCGCGGCGCCACCACCATCGGCGCCCACGTCGCCAACAACAACACCGGCAACGTCGGCATCTCGTTCATGGGCACGCACACCTCGACCGGACCGACCGCGACCCAGGAGTGCAACACCGCCCGCCTCCTGCGCCGCCTCCACATCGATCACCCGTCGCTCGCGCTCAACCGCAGCGACGTGCGCGGCCACCGTCAGTACGGCGGCACCGCGTGCCCGGGCAACGCGCTCTACAACCGCATCGACGCGATCCTCATCAAGTCGCGCAATGGATGCTGAGGACGCGAGTGAAGCGAGGGTCCGAATCTCGTCTGGGAGTCGAGTCGGAATCGCAGCGCTGACCGATTCTCTCTCGCTCAGTCAGTCCGGGCAGCTACTCGAGGCCGACGTAGAGGTTCTGGACGTCGTCGTCGCTGTCGACCTCGGCGAGCCAGGCCTCGACCTCGGTCCGGGCGGCGTCGTCGAGGGCGACCGGGTTCTTCGGCTTCCAGCCGAGGTTCGACGAGGTGACGTGCCAGCCGAGCGCGGTCAGCGCCTTGGTGACGGTGTCGAGATCGGCGGGCTCGGTGAGGAAGCGGGTCGCGCCGTCGTCGGCCGGCTCGAGATCCTGAGCGCCCGCCTCGATCGCCGCGGTCTCGGCGTCGGCGTTGGCGCCCGGCGTCGCTTCGATGAAGCCGAGGTGGCGAAAGTCCCACGACACCGAGCCCGAGTTGCCGAGCTGGCCCTTGCGGAACAGGATGCGGACCGCGGTCGCGGTGCGGTTCTTGTTGTCGGTCAGGCACTCGACGATCACCGGGACGCGGTGCGGGCCGAAGCCCTCGTAGACCACGGTGTCGTAGCTGACCGAGTCGTCGAGGAGCCCGGCGCCCTTCTTGATGCAACGCTCGATGGTGTCGCGCGGCAGCGAGTGCTTCTTCGCGGCGTCGACCGCGATGCGCAGTTTCGCGTTGCTGGTCAGATCGGCGCCGCCCTTGGCCGCGAGGATCAGATCCTTGGCGAGCTTGCTGAAGATCTTGCCGCGCGCGTTGGCGGCGTCGAGCTTGCCTTTGGCTTTCCACTGAGCGCCCATGCCGACGCAGTACCACGACGGCCCGGGGTCGGACGAGGAGCGTGTACGATGACGGCGCGATGAGGGTCTTCGCCTTCGGCCTGGTGCTCTTCGCCCTGGTGGCGTCGTGCCGGGAGCGCGAGCTCGGCGGCACCCTGGCGCGGGTCGAGCAGCGCGGCGAGATCACCTGGGGCGCCGACCTCCAGGGCGGCGAGCCGTTCCTGTGGCTCGACGACGGCGGCCACCTGGTCGGCTTCGAGGTCGAGATCATGGACGCGATCGCGCGCCGCCTCGGCGTGAAGTCGCACATGAAGCACTTCAACTGGAGCAACCTGGTCGACCTGCTGCGCCGCGGCGACGTCGACGTGGTGTGCAACGGCCTCGAGGCCACGCCCGAGCGGGCCCGCCGCATCCTGTTGTCGCGGCCGTACTTCGTCTACGCCGAGACCCTCGCGGTCCGGACCGGCGCGCCGTACAAGTCGCTCGCCGATCTGCGCGGCAAGCGGGTGGCGACGCTCAACCAGACCGTCGCCCACGATCTGTTGCGCGGCGCCAACGTCGAGCTGGCGCTGTACGAGGGCAACGAGGAGCCGTACGCCGATCTGGTGCTCGGCCGGGTCGACGCGGTGCTGCTCGACAACGTCATCGCCGATCGCTACGGCTGCAACCGCGACGGCGTCACCTGTCTGCCCGGCGACGTCGCGCGCGGGACGTACGTCATCGGCATCCGCAACCAGGACCCCGAGCTGAAGCGCGCGATCGACGGCGCCCTGGACGCGATGGCCGCCGACGGCGAGCTCGAGCGCATCCTGCGCAAGGCCCGGCTGTGGGATCACCGCCAGACCGAGGCGGTGCCGCCGCTGCCGACCCCGCCGCCGCACCGCGGGTTCGGCTGGACCCAGCTCGGCCGGTTCGGCTCGGCCGCGGTGGTGACGCTCCTGATCTCGTTCGCCGCGTTCTTGCTCGCGGTGCCGATCGGCGTGGTGCTTGCGATCGGGCGCGTCTACGGCGGGCCGATCGTCGGCGCGCTGTGCCGGGTGTACATCGAGCTGTTCCGCGGCACGCCCGTGCTGCTCCAGCTCTACGTCGTCTATTTCGGGCTCGGGCCGTACTACGCGATCGGCCCGATCACCGCGGCGGTGCTGACGCTCGGCATGAACTACGGCGCCTACGAGGCCGAGGTCTACCGCGGCGCGCTGCTCGGCATCCCGCGCGGTCAGGCCGAGGCCGCGCGGGCGCTCGGGCTGTCGCCGGTCCAGAGCCTGTGGCACGTGATCGTCCCCCAGGCGCTGCGGCTGGCGCTGCCGCCGATGACGAACGACTTCGTGTCGCTGCTGAAGGACTCGTCGCTGGTGAGCGTCATCACCGTGATCGAGCTGACCAAGCAGATGACGATCTCGGCGGCCGAGCTGCAGGGCTGGCTCCTGCCCGGGCTGGCGTGCGCCGCGCTGTACCTGGTGCTCAGCGTGCCGCTGTCGGAGCTGGCGCGACGACTCGAGAGGAGGCTCGCGCGTGATCAGCGTGCGCACACTCTGTAAGCGCCACGGCGATCGCGCGATCCTCGAGGGCGTGACCGCCGAGGTCCGCGCTGGCGAGACCATCGCGATCGTCGGGCCGTCGGGCGGCGGCAAGTCGACGCTGTTGCGCTGCCTCAACCACCTCGAGTCGTTCGACGCCGGCGCGATCGAGATCGCCGGCTTCGCGCTGGCGCCCGGACCGGTCGGCGCCGATCGCGCGACCTTGACCCGGCTGCGCAGCGCGGTCGGCATGGTGTTCCAGACCTGGAACCTGTTCCCGCACCTGTCGGCCCTCGACAACGTCACGCTGGCGCCGCGGGTGGTGCGCGGCACCGCGCGCGTCGACGCCGAGGTCCGCGGCCGCGAGCTCCTGGCCCGGGTCGGGCTCGGCGACCGCGCCGCCGCGTATCCCCACGAGCTGTCGGGCGGCCAGCAGCAGCGGGTCGCGATCGCCCGGGCCCTGGCGCAGGCGCCGCGGGTGCTCTTGTTCGACGAGCCGACCAGCGCCCTCGATCCCGAGATGACCGACGAGGTGATCGCGGTGATGCGCGATCTCGCGGCCGGCGGCATGACGATGCTGATCGTCACCCACGAGATGCAGCTCGCGCGCGACGTCGCCAGCCGGATCTGGGTGATCGATCGCGGCACCATCGTCGAGGACGGCCCGCCGTCGCAGGTGGTCGACGCGCCGACCAGCGAGGTCGCGCGCGACTACTTCGGTCGCCACCGACGGTAGCTATGCCTTGCGCTGGATCAGGATCGACTCGATCAGCAAGAGCACCAGCAAGGCCGACGCGATCGCGTGCCACAGCTCGACGCGGCGGGTGTGGGGCCGGCCGATCGCGCTGGCCGCGGTGCCGCTGATCGGCAGCACCGACGGCGGCGCCGGCGCGAGATCGGAGCCGCGCGGATCGACGTTGACCGCGAACGCCAGCTCGTCGCGATCGGCGGTGGCGCCGGTGCGATCGGTGCCGATCACGCGGTAGATGCCGGGGCTGTCGGCGGCGGTGAAGCGCACGACCTGGCGGCCGTCGATGCGCGCGCCCTCGAACACCGCGCCGTTGCCGTCGGGGCCGCGGACCTCGAGCTTCTTGAGATCGAGCGTCGGCAGGGTCTGGCTCTGCCCGACGACGACGGTGCCGGTCGCGGCCTCGGCGCGGCGCCGCGCCAGGAAGCGCACCGACTCCTGGAACAGCGGCAAGAACCCGGGCAGGAGCGGCAGATCGTTCCAGTCGCGATCGATCGTCGACGTGTACAGCAGCACCTGACCGTCGCCGGCGCGCGCCAGCACCAGCGCGGCGGCGCCGTTGGTGAAGCGGGCGAGGACCTTGCGCTCGTCGGTGTCGGTGGTCGGCCCGAGCAACACGACCTTGGTGAACCGGGCGTCGGCCAGGCCGGGCGCGTCCTTGGCGAACGGCGCGAAGATCGGATGATCGACCTCCCACTTCGTCAGGTGCAGCGCCCGCGCGGCGCGCTCGTCGGGCGCGGCGCCCCACGCGGTGTCGATCGGATCGCGCAGGCTCTGCGGCAGGAGCGGCAGCATCGTCGCCTCGTAGGCGGCGGGGTCGACGTGATCGCCAGGCGTGATCAGGAGGCCGCCGCCGGCGCGGACCCAGGTCGACAGCGCCGCGACGCGCTCGGCGGTGAGCGCGGGGACGTTGGCGAGGACGACGACGTCGAACTGACCGAGGTCGACGCCGTCGAGATCGGCGGGGAGGATCTTGGTGACGACGGTGCCGGCCTCGGCGCGATCGCCCGGGCGCAGCGCGGCCTCGAGGTAGAACAGCTCGTCGTCGTGGCGATCGGCGCGGGGATCGCCGTCGACCAGGAGCGCGCGCAGCTCGTCGCGCAGCCGCGCGACCGCGACCCGGCGATCGTCGATCGGCAGCGCGTCGTTGGGGATCGACACCGCGACCGCGGCCGAGCGCTGCTCGGGCGGCAAGGTCGCGAGGAACCGCTTGGCCTTGCGCTCGCCGGCCGCGAGATCGATCTGGCCGCGCGCGACGGTGGTGCCGGCGACGTCGAGGCTGACGGTCACGCCGCTGACCGCCACCGTCGAGAAGTTGGCGAGCTCGGCGACCACCGCGATGCCGCGGTTGCCCGCGGTCGGATCCGGCGTCGCCGACAGCGCGGTCACCGCGAGGTTGGGCAGCGCGCTGCCGCCGCGGACGTCGACCACCTCGAGACTGGGGCCGTCGTCGGTCCACGGCGGATCGCCGGCCGGCAACGCGGTCGCGGTGAGCGGCGACACCAGGTAGACGGTGCGGCGCTCGTGGCTCGAGCCGGCCAGGAGCTGCGCGGCGCGGGCCAGCGCTCGTCGCAGATCGGCGGGCCGCGCGGTCGGCGACAGATCGAGCAGCGCGTCGCGGACCCGCAGATGCTCGCGCGACAGCTCGGTCGCGTTGGGCGACGACTCCGACGCGCGGACCACCGCGACCTCGGCCTCGGGTCCGAGCTGGGCCAGGATCCGGGTCGCGTGATCGGTGGCGCGCTCGAGCAGCGTGCGGCCGCCGATGCGGTAGCCGCTGGTGAACGACTCGTCGATCACGAACACCACCGCCTGGGGGCCGCGGGTCACGACCGGACCGCGGCTCGCGCACGACGTGAACGGCTTGGCGATCGCCAGCGGCAGCGCGACGCACGCGAGGACCCGGACGATCAGCAGCAAGCGCTCGCGCAGCTGCAGGCGGCGCGAGGTGCGGCGCCGCGACGCGACCAGGAACGCCAGCGCCGCGAACTTCACGACCCGGGCGCGGCGGCGGCCGATCAGGTGGATCACCAGCGGGATCGCCAGGCCGGCGAGGCCGATCAGCATGAACGGCGCGAGGAAGCTCATCGCGCGCGCTCGCGTCCCGAGCGCCGCGTCGCGAGCACCGCCTGCAGCGTGGCGTCGAGGGGCCGATCGGTCGGCGTCAGGTGGTAGTCGACGCCGGCCGTGCCCAGCTCGGCGCGCACCCGATCGAGGAACGCGGTCATCTTCGCCAGGTACTCGCCGCGGATCGCGGTCGGGTTGGCGAGCATCTGGTGATCGCCCTCGAGCGCCTCGAACATCGTCAGGCCCTCGTATGGCAGGGTCAGCTCCTCGGGCGCGAGGACGTGGAGCACCACGACGTCGTGGTGCTGGGCCCGCAGCCGCCGCAGCGCGCCGAGCGTCAGATCGTCGGAGTCGAACAGATCCGACGCCAGCACCACCAGCGCGCGCCGCCGCCGCGCCAGCTCGCCGATGCGATCGATCGCGTGGGCCGGCGACGCGTCGCCCGGATCGCGATCGGCGATCGCCTGATCGAGGACGCCGAGCAGATCGGCGAGGTGGGTGCCCTTGGCCCGCGGCGGCACGTGCAGCTCGCCCGCCCGCGGCCCGACGACCAGCAGCCCGACCTTGTCCTGCTGCTGGCTCACCAGGTACGCGAGCGAG
The DNA here is from genome assembly GCA_043737575.1 of Myxococcales bacterium. Classification (GTDB taxonomy): domain Bacteria; phylum Myxococcota_A; class Polyangia; order Haliangiales; family Haliangiaceae; genus UBA2376. Next base: position 6,091 of record JAYTAJ010001022.1, read on the forward strand.
CCCAGCGCCTGGGCCGCGTACTCGATCTTGCTCGGCCCGACGCCGCCGAACCGCATCGAGCCCGAGCCGTCGAGCACCAGGTACGCGGTGAGCTGCGACTCCTGCTCGTACTGCTTCACGGAGTAGCGGTCGAGCTTGCCGAGCGCCTTCCAGTCGCTGTGGCGGATCTCGTCGCCGGGCGAGTACTCCTTGTGCTCGGCGAACTCGACCGACGAGCCGTGCAGCCGAGCGCGGTGCTGGCCCGACAGCGCGCTCTCGACGATGACGCGCGCCCTCACCGGCAGCGAGCCGAGGCGCGCGAGCAGCTCAGGGTCGAGCCTCATGGCCTCAAGGGGCCACGATGCCGAGCAATCGATCGATCAGATCGCCCGGGCGCACGCCTTCGGCTTCGGCGCGGTAGTTGAGGATCAGACGGTGCTGCAGGGTCGGGCGGGCGAGGGCGGCGACGTC
>JAYTAJ010001023.1:0-6532 GCA_043737575.1 Myxococcales bacterium
GCGGTGACGGCGAGACCGAGCAGGGCGAGGATGCGTGGATGACTTCGCGACACGAGTCCTCCGATCGTCGAGGCTGATCGCGATCCATCATCGACACGCGGCCGACGACGTCCCTCGATCGAGCGCGACGGTATCACGATCGTCGTCGCCGCCGCCGCGCCGATCGGCGTCGCTGGGTGTGCGCCAGCGTGGGCGCGAACCTACCGCCGCGCGCTTCGTGACCTCACGTACTTCGATCGCGATGCCTACGCGTCGACCTGCGCGCCCAGCTCCTTGGCGACCTTCTTGTGCAGCCAGTCGCGGATGAACATCGCGTACTCGGCGAGCTCCTCCTTGGTGTCGGGGACCGGGAACACCGTCATCGCGTGCAGCGGGCTCTTCGCGATCAGCGCGTCGTAGATCTGCTTCGTCGCGGCGACGGTCTTGGCGCCGAGGAAGCCGTCGGCCTCGAGCTTGCCGAAGCCGATGATCGGCCCGAAGCGGTTGAGCGCGACCTGCAGCTTCACGAACTCGTCGTGAGCCGGACCGGCGCCGTAGGCGATCGCGTCCTTCACGTTCCAGTCCTTGCCGGTGCCGCGGTGGAAGCGGCGCAGGTCGGCGACGTTGAGCGCGGCGCGCGCGGTCTTCTCCAACCAGTCGCGCGCGAGCATCGCGTAGGTCGCGACGTCGGTGACCGTCTTCGGCTCGATCAGCGTGCCGCCGAGCAGCGGATTCGCCTTCGTCACCGCCGCGTTGGTCGCCTGCAGCGCCGCGAGCGTCTTCGGGCCCAGGACGCCATCGACCTTCACCGCGTCGAAGCCGATCTTCTCGGCGAAGAAATTCAGGTCGGCCTGGATGCCGCGGAACTCCGCCACCGCCTCGCCCTTGCCTTTCACCGCGTCGCCCTGCTTGGTCCAGTCGTTGCCTTCGTCGAGCTTCCGATTGTCCGTCATCGCGTCCTCCTCGGTTGAGGATCGCAGCCTACGTCAGTCCTTGACCATGCGCAGGTAGAGGGCGGCGCTCTTGTTGGTCGGCTCGCGGACCAGGACCTCGCGCCACTCGGCGACGGCTTCTTCCTTGCGGCCGGCGGAGAAGTAGGCGACGCCGAGGTGGACCCGGGCGGGCAGGTACTCGGGGCGCTGGTCGCGGGCGGCGATCAGCTCGCGGATCGCGGAGGCGTGATCGCCCATGTCGCGATAGACGGCGCCGAGGCGGACCCGGAGGTCGGCGAAGTCGGGGCACAGGCCGAGCGCGCTGCCGTACTCGCGGACGGCCTCGTCGTAGAGCGCGAGGCTGGCGTAGCCGGCGCCGAGGTCGGCGTGCATGTTGGCGAGCTTGCCGCGGGCGAACGGATCGATCGCGCGCGGCGCCTTGTAGCTGGTGGTGACGACGCGCGAGTAGACCTCGCGGGCGCGATCGTACTTGCCGCGATCGTTGTACGTCACCGACAGGTTGAGCGCGGCCTCGGTGTAGTTGGGGTTGATCGCGAGCGCCGCCTCGAACGCGACCTCGGCGTCCTGGAAGCGGCCCTGGGCGTGATAGATCACGCCGAGCATGTTGTAGAGATCGGCGAAGCCGGACTTGGTCGCGACGGCCTGGGCGAGGAGCGGCTCGGCCTTGTCGTACTCACCGACCTTGTAGTGCTCGCGGCCGACGGTGATGAGCTGATCGAGGCTGGGCCGATCGGACATGGCTCCGGACAGACTACATCATGGCGCTGGCGGTGCCGATGACCCAGGGGCGGGCAGACGCGCGATCGCGTCCTTGGCGTCCTGGGCCTGCTCGCTCTTCGGGAACTTGGCGATGAGCTGGTTCCAGATCTCGCGCGCGCGGTCGGGCTCGCCGACCCGGACGTAGGCGCGGCCGAGCAGCCACAGCGCGGGCACGTCGTAGCCGACGTCGGGATAGCGCTCGGTGAGGCGGCGCAGCCGCAGCACGGTCGCCGTCGGCTTGCCGCGATCCCAGTAGTAGCGCGCGACGTACCACTCGTGCTCGGCGAGGCGCTTGGCGACCCGCGCGATCAGCTCCTGGCCGCGCTTGCGGAACGGCGAGTCGGGGAACTTCTCGAGGAAGGTGCGCAGCTCCTGCTCGGCCTCCTCGATCGACGTCTGATCCTTCTCGTACGACGGCGGCAGGATCCACATGTCGCCCGGCAGCTGCTTGTAATACGCCTCGGCGATGCGGAGGCTGGCGTAGCCGTTGGCGACCATCTCGTGGGTCGGGTGCAGCTTCGAGAACAGCCGGTAGCTGTCGACCGCCTCGATGTACTGCTCGGCGCCGAACTCGGCGTCGGCGAGGCGCAGCTCGGCGAGGACGGCGAACTTCGAGTACGGGAACCGGCTGCGGATGAACGCGAAGTACTTGGCGGCGGCGGTCCAGTCGTGGCGATCGAGCTCGCGCAGGCCGCGGTCGTAGTTCTTCTGCGCCGAGACCGAGTAGTCGACGGCGGCGGTGCCGCCCTTGCCGCCGCACGCGGTGAGCGGCACGGGGGCGAGCGCGAGCAGGGCAGCGACGGCAAACGAGCGAAGCGAAATCATCTGGGAAGTTCCGAGGTTGGCCATGTGTACACCGCGGCGGCAGGGAGGGTCAACGAGGACGGCGCGCAAGGGCGCGCTGAACTTGGACTGCGCAGGGTCGGCGACGGTTGCCGCGGGTCGGCGGTTGTGGCTCCATGGCGCCATGCTGCGCTACTCGTCGATCGCGTTGGGGCTCGTCGCGTGTCAGCAAGGGCCGACCCATCCGCGTCAGGTGACGATCGCGCCGCCGCCCGCGCCGACGACGGTGGCGACCTTGGTCGGCCCGCTGTGCGAGGCCCAGAAGTGCACCTGCCGCGCCGCCAACGCGCCGGCCGACGGCGGCGCCGGCGTCCCCGACGATGGCGTGAAGCGCTTCGAGCTGCGGGTCGGTCCGTCGGAGCACGACCTGTGGGTCACCGTCGACGACATGGTGCTGTACAAGAGCACGGCGCGGGCCGAGGACTGCTTCTACGTCGACCTCGGCGCGGGCGATCACACGGTCGGGCTGCGGGCGTCGCACCGCGGCGGCATCTCGGCGCGGCTGGCGATCTCGGAGTACGCGCCCGCGACGACCAGCTGGTACGAGACCTATCGCTTCTCGTGTGGCAGCCCGGGCGTGTGCTCGCACGAGGAGATGGACCAGTACAAGGCGTCGCTCGCGAAGTACCAGCGCGGCATCCACGATCCGTGCGGTTCGGTGAAGATCAAGGGCATCACCTGGGACACCGGCGAGGCGCCCGACCAGCATCACCCCGACGATCTCGTCGTCGGCCTCACCCTCGACATCTACGACTTCGCGCCGAAGCACGCCCACGGCGATCCGACGTGCGCGACGCGCTTCGCCGACTGACGATGACCTTCGACTACCCCGACGACTACGACGTGATCATCGTCGGGGCCGGCCACGCAGGGTGCGAGGCGGCGCTGGCGGCGGCGCGGCTCGGGGCCCGCGCGCTGGTGCTGACCGGCTCGCTCGAGATGGTCGCGCAGATGTCGTGCAACCCGGCGATCGGCGGCGTCGCCAAGGGTCACCTGGTGAAGGAGATCGACGCGCTCGGCGGTGGCATGGCGGCGGTGATCGACCAGACCGGCATCCAGTTCCGCAAGCTCAACGCGTCGAAGGGCCCGGCGGTGCGGTCGACCCGGGCCCAGGCCGACAAGCGGCGCTACCGCGAGGCGATGCGGCTGCGGCTCGACGCCACCGACGGCGTGTCGTTGCGCCAGGCCGAGGTCGCGTCGATCGACACCGACGACGGCGGCGCCCGGCCGCGGGTGGTCGGCGTCACGACGACGATGGGCGTCCGCTATCGATCGCGCGCGGTGGTGATCACGACAGGGACGTTCCTGCGCGGCGCGATCTTCGTCGGCGATGCCCGGGCCGCGGGCGGGCGCGCGGGCGAGGCGCCGTCGCTGTCGCTGTCGGGATCGCTCTTGCGGCTCGGGCTGCCGCTGGCGCGGCTGAAGACCGGGACGCCGTGTCGGCTCGACGGCAAGACCATCGACTACGCGTCGCTCGAGGTCCAGCCCGGCGACGATCCGCCGCCGCGGTTCGCGATCGTCGCGCCGACCACGCCGCCGCCGCTGCCGCAGCTGCCGTGCTGGATCACGTACACGACGACCGCGACCCACGACCTGATCCGCGCCAACCTGCATCGCTCGCCGCTGTACCAGGGCGCGATCGCGGGGGTCGGGCCGCGCTACTGCCCGAGCATCGAGGACAAGATCGTCCGGTTTGCGGACAAGGAGCGTCACCAGATCTTCCTCGAGCCCGAGGGCGTCGACGGCGGCGCCCGCGGCGAGATCTATCCGAACGGCATCTCGACGTCCTTGCCGTACGACGTCCAGCTCGCGCTGGTGCGATCGATCCCCGGCCTCGAGCGCGCCGAGATGACGCGGCCGGGCTACGCGGTCGAGTACGACTACGTCGATCCCCGCGAGCTGCACCCGACGCTCGAGACCCGGCGCTGCGCGGGCCTCTACCTCGGCGGCCAGATCAACGGCACGTCGGGCTACGAGGAGGCGGCGATCCAGGGCCTGCTCGCGGGCGCCAACGCCGCGCTCGCGATCGCCGGGCGCGAGCCGCTGATCCTGTCGCGGGCCGAGGCCTACGGCGGCGTGCTGGTCGACGATCTGGTCACCCGCGGCACCAAGGAGCCGTACCGCATGATGACGTCGCGCGCCGAGTTTCGGCTGCTGCTGCGCGAGGACAACACCGCCGATCGGATCCTGCCGATCGCGCGGCGGTGCGGGCTGTGCGACGACGATCGCTGGCGCTGGTTCGAGGCGCGGCAGCGCGACCTCGCCGCGGCGCGCGAGCGCGTGGTGCGGGCGTCGGTCACCGCGAGCCCCGCGGTCGAGGACGCGCTGCGGCGGCTCGGCTCGGCGTCGATCGCGGGCCGTCGGGTCACGCTCGCCGATCTGCTGCGCCGCCCCGAGCTCGACTGGCGCGGCGTCGAGCAGATCGCCGCAGCGGCCGGCCTCGCGCCCGGCCCCGACGATCCCGAGCTGGCGGAGCGCGTCGAGACCGAGGTCCGCTACGAGGGCTACCTCGGCCGTCAGGCCGCCGACGCGGCGCGCCTCGCCGACGCCGACTCGGTGCGCCTCGCCGACGATCTCGACTTCGCGGCGATCCCCGGACTGTCGCGCGAGACCGTCGAGAAGCTATCGGCGGCGCGACCGTCGTCGGTCGGACAGGCGGCGCGGGTCGACGGCATCACGCCCGCCGCGGTTTCGATCTTGATGACCCACGCCGCCTTGACGCGACGCCGTGGTCCCGACGTAAGCTCATCGGAATGAGCGAACGTCACGCGCGGATCGTCGTCTCGGGTGTGATGGTGCTCGGCGTCGGTGTCGCCCACGGCGGCGGCTTGTTGCTGCCCGGGAGCGGGCCGGTCTCGACCGGGCGCGCGGGCGCGGCGGTCGCGTCCCAGGACGATCCGTCGGCGCTCGGCGTCAACCCGGCCGGCCTCGCCGCGGTCGACGGCACGATGATCCACCTCGGCAGCACGTTCATCAGCTTCCACCTGACGTTCAACCGCGCTGGCACCTACGACGACGATCCCGATCACGACTTCGCGTGGGAGGGCACCGAGTACGGCGCGGTGTCCGACGACTCGAAGCCGGCGATCGGCTTCGGCCAGTTCCAGGCGGTCCCGGTGATCGCGATCGCGAGCGATCTCGGCGGCAAGGTGAAGGGCCTCGTCGTCGCCGCCGGCGTCTTCGCGCCCAACGCGTACCCGACCCGCAGCGTCGACGCCGACTACACGCTCGAGGATCCCAGCCGGCCGCCGCCGCCGTCGCGCTACGACGTGGTCGAGCAGACCGCCGCGATCATCTTGCCGTCGATCGCGGTCGCGTACCGACCGATGGACCAGCTCGATCTCGGCGCGCGGTTCTCGGCCGGCTTCGGCGAGATCGACGCGACGACCACGGTGTGGGGCCTGGTCAACTTCGAGGAGTGGAGCGGCCGGGACGCACGCTTCCACGTCACCGCGAAGGACAACTTCATCCCGGCGTTCGCGCTCGGCGCGCGGTTCCGGCCGACCGACAGCATCGAGCTCGGCGCGACCTGGAACTCGGCGGTCTCGTTCGATGGCCGCGGCACCGGCTCGGCCGACACCGGCTCGGGCAACGAGATCAACAACATGCCCGCGACGATCATCCCGCCGACGCCGGGCACCGAGCGCTGCGAGCCGGGCGGCCGGGTCGGCGCGCTGAAGACGTGCGTCGCGTTCGATCTGCCGATGAACGCCGCGATCGGTGGCCGCTACATCATCCGCGACGGTGTCGGCGCGCAGGTCGCCGACATCGAGGCCAACGTCCAGTGGGAGCAGTGGAGCGCGGCGTCGGATCAGACGGTGACCGTCGACGGCGGCGCCTCGGTCGACGGCTCGACGATCGCGCTGCCGCTCAACACCAGCCAGATCCGCCACAACTTCCAGGACACCTTCTCGCTGCGGCTCGGCGGCTCGTACCAGCGCGTGATGGGCCCGGGCCTGGTGACGGTGCGCGGTGGCGCCGCCTACGACACCGCGGCG
>JAYTAJ010001024.1:0-2861 GCA_043737575.1 Myxococcales bacterium
ACGTCGTCGTCGGCCTCGATCGTGATCTCGTTGCCACGCAGGTGGAGCTGCGCCCCCGCGGTGCGCTCGATGAGCTTCAGCCGGGTGTTGTTGGTGCCGCACAAGGCCTGGAGGGCCTCGGGGTCGTCGAAGGTGAGCTTGTCGCGGCGGATGGCAGGCTTGGTCACGGATCGCGTCCAGTCCGGCGGCGAGCGAAGTCGACCGGCTCGCTGCGGGGCGCTCGTTGTAGCACGGGCTCGCGGCGTGTCTGCTAGGTTGCGCGCATGTCCGCGCCTGGTGCGTCGCTGTCCCGCCTCGTCGAGATCATGGATCGCCTGCTGGCGCCCGACGGCTGCCCCTGGGATCGCGAGCAGACCCTGGCGACCTTGCGGCCGTTCCTGGTCGAGGAGACCTACGAGGTCCTCGACGCGCTCGAGCGCGGCGACGTCGCCGGCCACCGCGAGGAGCTGGGCGATCTGCTGATGCAGATCGTCTTCCACGCCGCGATCCGCCGCGGCGAGGGCGCCTTCGCGATCGACGACGTGGTCGGCGAGATCTGCGACAAGCTGGTGCGCCGCCACCCCCACGTCTTCGGTGCGCCCGGCGACTCCGACGCCCAGACCTCGGCCGAGGTGCTGACCCAGTGGGAAGAGATCAAGGTGCGCGAGAAGGCCGCCAAGGCGACGGCCGACCGCCGCACCCTCGGCGGCGTGATGACCGCCCTGCCCGCCCTGGCCCGGGCCCAGAAGCTCGGCGCCAAGGCCGGTCGGGTCGGGTTCGACTGGGGCGGCTGGGAGGGCTCGCTCGCCAAGGTGGTGGAGGAGACCGCCGAGATCCGCGAGGTGGCTGCCGCCGGCCCCGACCTCGCCGCGGCCCACCACGAGCTCGGCGATCTGCTGTTCGCGGTCGTGAACCTGGCCCGCAAGCTCGAGGTCGACGCCGAGAGCGCGCTCCACGACGCCTCGGTGCGCTTCACGCGGCGCTTCGAGTTCATCGAGGATCGCCTGGCCGAGGGCGGTCGCCGCCCCGCGGATTCGAACCTCGAGGAGATGGACGCGCTGTGGAACGCCGCGAAGGCGGCGGGAGTCGGGACGCGCTGACGATGTGCAAGTTTTTTGAGCACACGCGGGAGAGGTCGCGGGATGACTGACGATCCCGCCCGCCCCAGGGCGTGTACCGCGCAGGTTGTCCACAGTGCTTATCGGGCGGGCTGTCGCCAGCCCGCCCCCCGTCGGGGTCATGCCCCCGACGGGGCCCCCCACCAAGAACGGCCCTCCGGGCCTGCCGGCAGGAGCCGGCGATCGTTCAGCGGGCTGTTCGGAGCAGCAAGACGCGTGACGACGGGGGCGAACGTCGACGGTCGCCCCATCGCTTGACACTCCCCCGTCGTCGCGATACCTACCCTCGCTCGATCTCAGGAGACGCTCGTGGCCAACAATCCCTCCGCCGAGAAGGCGAATCGTCAGTCCCAGAAGCGCCGCGTGCGTAACCGCGCAGCGCTGTCCACCCTCCGCACCGCCGTCAAGAAGGCGCGCGCGGCCATCGACGGCAAGGCCGCCGAGGCAACCGATCTGCGGAAGACCGCGATCGCGATCATCGACTCCGCGGTGACGAAGGGCGTGCTGAAGCGGAACACCGCCTCGCGATACGTTTCACGTCTCGCGAGCCGGTGAGTTTTTCTCTGCACCTGGTGCGTGGCGCGTAAGCGTCGGCGTACGATCGGGCGGGGTCGCGTGGTGCGTGGCGCTGCGCGGGATCGCGTGAGGCGCGTGAGGCGTAGCTCGCGCGAGCGCGTGAGGCGTAGCCCGCAGCGCGTGAGGCGTAGCTCGCAGCGCGTGAGGCGATCAGGTGCCGAGGGCGACGAGCTCGATGGCGAGGCGCTCGAGGAGGACGCGCTCGCCGAGGGCGCGGCCGAGGATCTTTTGGGCGGGGCCGGCGGCGGCGGCATCGGTGGCGAGGACGGGCACGCTGGTGCTGACGCGGGCGGGATCGGGGTAGCCCTTGAGGGCCCAGTCGGCGGCGGCGAGCAGCTCGCTGGCGCGGGCCAGGGCGGCGGGCTGGTAGCGGCGCGCCTGGGAGGTCAGCTTGTCGACGACGAAGGGCGGCACGCCGAGGCGCGACGCCATGCCGCCCGGGGCCACGCCCTCGCCGCGCGCGACGTGGACCAGGCTGAGCTGGCGGACGTGGCGCGCCAGCATCGCCAGCACGCCGATCGCGCTCTGCCGCTGCTCGGTCAGCGACGCCACCGCGGTCAGCGCTGCCGCCGCGTTGCCCGCGCCGATCGCGTCGGTCAGCTCGAACACGCTGCGCTCGCGGGTGTCGGCGACCAGGTCGTCGACGTCGTCGGCGGTGACCGGCCGGCCGCCCGCGTACAGCGCGAGCTGATCGATCGTGAGCGCGAGCCGCGACAGATCGCCGCCGACCGCGTCGGCCAGGCGGTTGACCGCCGCGGCGTCGAGCTTCACGCCGCGGGCCTCGGCCTCGGCGCGGATCCAGGCGTCGGCGCGGCGCGGCGCCGCCAGCTCGTGGAGGAAGCCCTTCTTGCTCGCCGCCGCGTACAGCTTCATGCGCTTGTCGAGCTTGGTCGTCACCGCGAACAGCACCGTGCTCGGCGACGGCGCGTCGAGGTACGGCACCAGCGCCGCCAGCTCTTCGGCCGCCATCGCCGCGAGGTCGCGCACGAACACCATGCGCTTGTCGCCCATCATCGGCAGGGTGCGGCACGCGTTGGTGATGCGCGACGCCAGGGCCTTGCCCTCGACGACGTCGTAGTTCCACGCCCGCATCGCGGGCGGCACCGCGGCGTCGCGCACCGCGGCCAGCGCGCGATCGACCAGGATCGGGTGATCGGACGTGATCACGTAGACCGGATCGAGCTTGCC
>JAYTAJ010001025.1:0-6522 GCA_043737575.1 Myxococcales bacterium
ACGGCGGTGCTCACCGCGCCGGGCGTCACGCTGACCACGCTGGTCGGCGTCACCAACGGCGACCAGTTCGGCATGGCGGTCGTCAACAACGCCCAGACCCTCGACCCCGACGTCGACGGCGACGGCCTCGAAGATCTGATCATCGCGGCGCGTCAGCCCGGCGGCACCCAGGCCGTGCTCGACGTGTGGTTCGGGCCGATCGCACCCGGCACCCAGACCCCGGCCGCGCCCGATCACGTCATCGTCGGGCCCGCGAGCTTCCTCGGCACCCTGCCGACCAACGGCGGCTCGGCGATCACCGCGATCTGGGCCGGCGACGTGAACGCCGACGGCCTGGATGACGTCTGTTGGGCAGACTGGACCAGCAACGGCCAGGACGGGGCGTTCCAGCTCCTCTGGGATGACGGCTCGTGATCTGCTACCGTGGAGTCTGCGTATGAGTGACCAGAAGAAGACTGAGCGTACGGCGACGCCGCGACGGCCCTACGAGCGGCCCGCGGTGGTGTCGGACGAGGTGTTCGAGACCATGGCGCTGTCCTGCGCGAAGGCCAACCGCTTCACCTGCCCGGGGACGGTTCCCAACAGCTCGTGATCGTCCCGGCGGTGGTGCGAGCGCGCGTCGAGCTCCTCCGGGACCGCGCGCGCGACGAGCTGATGGTGACGTGTGGGGGCGTGTCGATGGAGCCCGCGATCCGGCGGGGTGACCGCGTGGCGATCTCCGATCGCGCGCCGCGGGGCGGCGACGTGGTCGCGTTCGTGACCCGCCGCGGCGAGCTCGAGCTGCATCGGCTGATCGCGCGGGCGCCGCTGGTCGGCTGGTGGGTCCACGGCGGTGACAACCAGACCTCGCCCGCGCTGGGCCTGGTGCACGCGACGCAGATCGTCGGCGTCGCCGATGGCTTCGCGCGGCCGCCACGCTGGCGCGATCGCGCGGCGGCGGTGCGGCGGATCGGCGCCGCGGCGTGGCGGATCGCGCGGCGTTCGCGGTAGCGTCGGGGCCCATGCTGCGGCTGACCCTGTGCGCGTTCCTGGCCGCGTGCGGTTCGTCGTCGGACACGCCGGCCGTGGCCCCGAAGATCGACGACGGCGTCCGGTACATCTACGAACTCGGCGAGGGATCGCCCGACGCGGCGGCCACGGTCATGCGTCGGCGCCTGGCCCTCGCGAAGATCAAGGGCTGGGCGAGCGCGCAGGGCGACACCATCGTCGTCGATCTGGCCGGCACCGACGCCGAGGCGCTGGCCGCGGCGCGCGACCTGATCGCGCGCACCGCGAAGTTCCAGGTCCTGGTCGTGGACGACGGCGACCCGATCATGCGCCGACTCGCCGAGACCGCGGCGCGCGACGCCAGCGCGCAAGCCGACGGGGTCGAGGCCGCCGTCGATCAGTGGCGGCCGCCGTCGGGCGACGATCGCTTCGACACCTACCTCCGGGCGTCCGACGGCGAGGAGACGGTGGACCTCGCGACGGCGCGCCGCATCGGCTGCTTCCGCCGCGATCTGGTCGACGGCGGCCAACGGGTCCGCTGCCGGATCACCGGACGCGCGCGCCTCGAGCGCTACCTCGGCGCCGCCCGCCAGATCGATCCCAGCCTCGCGCTGCCCGACGATCATCAGGTGGCGTTCGAGCGCATCACGCCGCGCGATCGCCCGCCGTACTGGCGCACCTACTACGTCGTCCGTGCGCCGACGCTGGCGAGCCAGGGGATCGCGGACGCTCGACCGATCGTCGATCCCGTGACCGAAGGATCGGCGGTCCAGATCACCCTCGGCGCCGACGCCCGGACCGCCTTCGCCGCGCTCAGCCGCGGCAGCGTCGGCAAGAAGCTCGCGCTCGTCATCGACGACCGCGTGGTCAGCGCGCCGATCATCATGGGGCCGATCACCAGCGGCCGCCTCACGATCGCGCTGGGCGACGATGCCCGCGAAGGCGACGCACGTCAGCTCGCGATCGCGCTGTCCTCGGGACCGCTGCCCGGACCGGTGGTCGAAGCGAGCGCCGTCCTCCTGCAGGGCGGCAAGGTGGTCGTGCCACCGACCGATCCCTGATCGGCGCGGCGGCGTGGCGGATCGCACGCGGATCGGGCCGCGGTTGAGCCCGGCGGCAGAAGCGGCCATCGTAGCAGCGATGACGAAGCATCGCGTGGCGTGGGTGATCGTGCTGGCGGCGTGCAGCGGCGATGACGGACCGGCGTCGATCGACGCGCCGCTGATCGACGCGGCGGTGATCGACGGAGGCGATGCCGCGCCGAGCGATGCGAGCGATGCCGCGCCGAGCGATGCGAGCGACGCGCCGGCGATCGACGCCGGCGATGCGACGCCGATCGACGCCGGTGATGCGACGCCGCCGAGCGATGCGACCGACGCGCCGATCGACGGCGCCAACGATCCGACCCAGCTGGTCGAGGTGCTGTCGGCCGCCGCGCGCGTCAACGCGGTCGTCGCCAACAATCATCACGTCGCCTGGGCGGTCGAGGCGGTGCCGACCGGCGGCGCGTACGTCATGGTCGATCGCGTGCCGGGCGTGGCGCTCGCGACGCCGCACACGTCGGTGCTGACGGTCCATCCCGACGGCAGCGTGACGTACCGGGCGATGGAGATGCTCTACGCGCCCGGGACCGGGCCGCTGGAGTGGCCGCTGGGCTGCGCCGTCGTCGCCGACCCCGGCACGGCGACGCTCGGCTTCTGCCCCGGCGCGGTGCGGCGTTGGACCGCGCAGTTCACCGCCGATCCGACCTTCGCCGGCAACGGCGCGCTCGCGGTCGGCACGATCGAGGGTCACGCGGTCCACAGCGACAGCTTCACCGTCGCGGTCGGCACCAGCCTGCGCCGCTTCGACGCCGTCACCGGCGCGCCGCGGACGAGCTTCGGCAACGGCGGCCAGGTGACGGTGCCCGTGCTGATCGATCTCCTCGAGCTGTACCCGCTGCCCGGCGATCGCGTGCTGCTGGTGATCCGCGACAGCGGTCCCACGCGCGTGCGGCTGATCGTCGCCGACGCCGACGGCACCGTGCATCCGACCGTGCTGGTCGACTACCAACGGCCGATCCTCAACATGGGCGTCGACGATCTGGGCCGCATCACGTTCTTCACGGGCGTCACCGCGGGGCGCGTGTACTTCGCGCGGTTCGACGCGGTCACGGGCGCCGCCGATCTCGGCTTTGGCGGCGACGGGTTCGCCGACTTCGCGGACCTGCCCGCGGGGCCCGGCGCGTCGACGGGCTTCGGCGCGGTCGGGCCCGATGGCCACGTCTACGTGATGTCGCGCACCAACACCGCCGTGCGGATCTCGATGACGCCTTAGCCGCGGTAGAAGCGGCGCAGCGCGTCGACGATCTGATCGTGAGCGTCGCGCGGCAGCGACGGATAGATCGGTAGCGCCAGCAGCTCGGCGCACGCGGCCTCGGCCCGCGGGCAGGCACCCGCGCGGTAGCCGAACCCGGCCAGCGCCGGCTGCAGGTGCAGCGGCGACGGGTAGTAGATCTCGGAGCCGATGCCCGCGGCGGTCAGGTGGGCGCGCAGGCGATCGCGCTCGGCGACGCGGATCGCGAACTGGTGATAGACGTGGGCCGGCTCGTCGACGGGCACGACGATCTCGGGGACGTCGGCGAGCGCGGCGCGGTAGCGGTCGGCGAGTGTCCGGCGGGCGGACACCCAGGCCGCGAGGTGCGGCAGCTTGGCGCCGAGGATCGCCGCCTGCAGCGCGTCGAGCCGAAAGTTTCCGCCGACCGCGACGTGGTGGTACTTCGGCCGCGCGCCGTGGTTGCGCAGGAGCGCGATCCGATCCGCGAGCGCGTCGTCGTCGGTGACCACCGCGCCGCCGTCGCCGCAGCCGCCGAGGTTCTTGGTCGGGAAGAACGACAGCGCCGCCGCGACGCCGCGGATCGGCGCGGCGCCGATCGCCTGGGCGGCGTCCTCGACGACCGGCACCGCGAGCGCCGGCCAGCGCGCCGGACGGCCGAACAGGTGCACCACCAGCGCAGCGCGGGTGTCGCGATCGATCGCCGCGGCCAGCGCGTCGGGATCGACGTTGAGCGTATCGTCGACGTCGGCGAAGATCGGCCGCGCGCCGAGCCGGACGATCGCGCCCGCGGTGGCGAAGAACGACAGCGGCGTGGTGACGACCGCGTCGCCCCGGCCCCAGCCGAGCGCCATGCCGATCGCGAGCAGCGCGTCGGTGCCCGAGCTGGTGCCGATCGCGCGGCGGACGCCGGTCGCCGCGGCCAGCGCGCGCTCGAAGGCCTCGACCTCGACGCCGCCGACGAAGCCGCCGTGATCGAGCACGCGGGCGATCGCCTGATCGACCTCGGCGCGCACCGCCGCCAGCTCGGCGCGCATGTCGAAGAACGCGATCACGCCAGCGCGATCGTCTGATCGAGGTCAGGCACGATGGTCTTGACGTCGAAGCGATCGCGCAACAGCGCCGCGTAGGTCGCGCGCGCGTCGTCGTCGCCGTGGGTCACGATCGCGGTCGCACCGGGCTGCCTGGGCACGCGCGCGAACCAGCTCGCGAGGCCGTCCTGGTCGGCGTGCGCCGAGTAGCCCGACAGCCGGGTGATCCGCGCCCGCACCTGCACCTGCTGGTCGTCGAGCCAGACCTCGCGGGCGCCGTCCTCGAGCTCGCGGCCCAGCGTGCGCGCGCCCTGGTAGCCGACCAGCAGGACGTCGGTGCGCGCGTCGGGCAGGTAGCGCGCGAGGTGGCCGCGGATGCGCCCGCCGTTGCACATCCCCGAGCCGGCGATGATGATCGCCGGGCCGTCGATCCCGGTGGCGCGCGCCGACTGCCGGCCGTCCTTGGCGATGACCAGCGTGTCGAGGGCGAGCGGGTGCTCGCCGGCCGCGAGCTCGGCGAGGGCGGCCTCGTCGTAGAGGCCGCGGTGCTGCGCGTAGATCTCGGTCACGAGCGTCGACAGCGGCCCGTCGAGGATCACCGGGATCGGGCCGACCTCGCCGCGCTCGACCAGCTGGTGCAGCTCGTACAGGATCTCCTGGGTGCGGCCGACCGCGAACGCCGGGATGAGCACCTTGCCGCCGTCGGTGAGCGCGCGCTGCACGACGTCGCGAAAGGTCTGCTTCGCCTCGAGCCGATCGGGGTGGTTGCGATTGCCGTAGGTCGACTCGGTGACGACGTAGTCGACCGCGTGGGCCTCGTCCCACGTCGTCGTCGGATCGCGGATGATCGGCGTGCCGACCACGCCGATGTCGCCCGAGAACAGGATCGCGCGGTCGCGACCGCCATCGTGCCAGGTCACCCGCAGGTGACTCGATCCGAGGATGTGGCCGGCGTCGAACGCCTCGATCGTGAATGGACCGATCGTGATCGGCGCGCGGTACTTGAAGCGGCGCATGCGCTCGCGCGCCACCGCGACCGACTCGGGTCCGTACAGCGGCTCGGCGTTGCTGCGGGCGCCGAGCTTCGCGGTGTCCTCCATGATCAAGGTCGCGATGTCGAGCGACGCGCCGGTGCCGTGGATCGGCCCCGCGAAGCCGCGGTCGATCAGCATCGGCACCCGACCGACGTGATCGAGGTGGCCGTGGGTCAGGATCACCGCGGTGACGTCGCGCGGATCGAACAGGAAGCCGCGGCGGTTCAGCTCGTCGGCCTCGCGGCCGCCCTGGAAGATGCCGCAGTCGACGACGATCGTCGTGCCGTCGAACGCCAGGTGGTAGCAGCTACCGGTCACGCCTCCCGCGGCTCCAGCGAACGACAACTGTGCAGGCATCGTCGGATGGTACGCCGATCACCGCGGTCAGATCTCGTCGTGCGGGTTGTACGGCGGCTCGGTCTCTTCGTCGACCGTGCCCTCGAGCACGACGCCCTCGTCCTCGATCACCGCGCCGATCGCGTAGCGGCCGCGGAGCGGGCGACGCAGCGAGCAGGTCGCGACACCGTCGACCGCGCGCACGCGGAGCATCGCCAGGTCGGGGCTTCGCTCGGTCGGATCGTCGAGCGCGCTCGGCGGGACGTAGAACGTGACGTAGCCGCGGATCGGGCGGTCGTCGGTCGCGCTCACCTCGACCCGCGCGTACGCGTTGTCGAGGTCGAGATCGGCGATCTCACGGCCGGCCCGCGCGCGCGCGACGCCGAAGCGCCACGCGAGCGGATCGATCGCGGCGCGCTCGTAGACGTGGACGACCTCGAGGCCGAGCGCCTGCTCGAGCAACTCGAGGGCGGCGTCGTCGGCCGCCACGCCGTGCGCGACCCGCAGCTCGACCAGGTCGGCGTCCGGATCGATCGCCGCGATCGTCACCGTCTCCTCGGCCTGGATCGCCGCGAAGCGATCCTGGGCGTCACCGAGATCGAGCGCGCCGCTGCCTGGCACGTGGACGTGGACGAACGTCGCGTCCGGATCGGCGCCGTCGGCCAGCGCGAGCAGCTCGGTCACGAAGCGCACCGCCTGGCGCAGCGCGAACGCGGGCGACGCGCCCGGGAGGTGCTGGACCTCGAGCACGAAGCCATCGATCGTGACGCTCACGCTTCCGCTCATCGCCGAGCCGCGAAACCGTCGGGTCGTCTGCACCG
>JAYTAJ010001026.1:0-2858 GCA_043737575.1 Myxococcales bacterium
CAGCCCGCGGTGCGGCCCGGGCACGCGCGCGCACGACTCGATCGGCCACTCGCGGCCGATGAAGCCGGGGCTGCGATCGACGCCGAGGTCCCACGAGCCCGCGGCGAACCAGGTCGCCGCCGCCAGGACCGCGCCCGCGAGGACGTGGCTCGCCGCCAGCCAGCCCCAGCGCCACCCGAGGAGGAACGTCACCGACGCCGCGAACAGGAGCGCGATGCCCCAGGGGCCGTCGAGCGTGTGCTGGAGCCCCTGCCATCCGCCGCTGGTCGCGCACGTGTCCATGCCGGAGCAACGCCCGACAGCGCGCGTGTGTTCGCGGATTCGGCGCAGAAGGGGCGGGCCGATCAGCGGAGGTAGAGATCGTCGTCGGCCCACGGCGTGATCGTGAACGCGGTGATCCGGTACGGCGCGCCTGCTGGTGCGGGGGCGTCGACGCCTTCGTCGCGTCGGTGACCGCCGTCGACACGGCCATCTTCCTTTGTTGCCATCCGAATTGGGCCCGCGGATGCCGACGA
Source organism: Myxococcales bacterium (assembly GCA_043737575.1). Lineage (GTDB taxonomy): Bacteria > Myxococcota_A > Polyangia > Haliangiales > Haliangiaceae > UBA2376. Next base: position 516 of record JAYTAJ010001026.1, read on the forward strand.
CGATGTCCTCGAGGGCGTGATCACGGTGCGCGAGTACGTGGCGAAGCACCGCCTGACGGGCTCGGAGTACCGGCTGCGGCCGATCAAGATCTCGTCGTACTACTGGCACTGGTGGAAGCGCTGGTGTCGAACCTTCACGATCCGCGGTCGGGTCCTGTGCGCGGATGGCAGCCCGGTCGCCGGCGCGACCGTCTCGGCCAGCGATCGTCCCCACGATCCTCGAGGAGTTGCGACCGGAGCTCGTCAAGGCGATCCCTGCCAGCGCCGGGCTCGCGGGACTCTGGCCCTGGCTCACCTGGTATCCGTGGCTCGACTGCGCGCCCGACGTGATCTTCACGGTCGTCCAGGACTGCGGCGCGGGGCGCACCGTGATCGTCGACGAGACCTATACCGATGCGCGCTGGAACATCGGCACGAGCCTCGACGTCACGCTGATCGCTTCGGGCGATACGCTCGGCTACGCCGATCCCGGCGGGTGCGGCACGTCCTCGAACGCGCCCTTCGCCGAGGGCATCAACCTCGACGTGCGCCACGACGTCCTCGGGGTGGACTACTACGAGGTCGAGTACTCCACGAGCGGCGCCGCGGGGCCCTGGCACCGGATGCCGCCGAGCGCGGCGGGCGGCTTCTCACGCTCGGTGTACATGGGCGGCACGCTGTACCAGTCCGTCCCGTTCCAGGCGAGCGACCTCGGCGTGGCCGGCGGCCCGCGCGTCTTCGAGACCACGCGGCACTACGACGCCGTCCACGGCGCCCAGAACTGGGCGAGCCCCTACCTCAACCGGCTCATGACCTGGGTCACCGACGCGACCACGTTCAGCGACGGCGTCTACAACCTGCGCATCCGAGGCTACAACCTCGTTGGCGGCGCGCTCGTCGATCAAGGCGTCGTCGGCCTGTGTGCCTTCGATGAAGAGGGCACCCGTCCGGAGGCACCAGCGTCATGGTGCCGATGGTCCGCGCCGAGACCGACGGCGAGGTGGCCTACGTCTACCAGCTCGACCGCGATCGCGGCGAACCCCACTTCGCGTTCAAGGCGGTGCGCGTGCACAACCCCAGCGGCGCGACCCTCGCCGCCGGTCCTGTCACGATCTACGGCCACAGCAGCCTGCTCGGCGAGGGCGTGAGCGACGAGATCCCGCCGGAGCCTCCGCGTTGAGCGGTGTACGCGTGACGCCCCTTGACGCGAGGTCGGTAGCCTTCGACGCTGCCCGGATGCAAGCAGCGGTCGTCGCGGGGATCGTGTGCTTGCTCGGCGCCGCGTGCGGCGGCGAGGGCGGCGCCGACCCCGACGCGGCCGTCGTCGACGCGGCGCGCGACGCGGTGCTCGTCGATGGACCCCGGGTCACCAACGTCCCGATCGTGTGCGATCAGGACCTGCCGCCGCTCCCGCCGATCGGGCCCGGCGAGCCAGTGTACGGCGCAGCCCGGTGTCCGTCCGCTCCGCGTCGGCCGTACCCGACGCGCGGGTGCCGGGTCGATCTGCGCGCACACCGCGCGGGCGATCTGGGCACCTGCGCCGCCGAGATCGCCGCGGGCACCGTCGGCAACCTCATCGGCGAGCCGATCGTCGTCACGCCCGCGCACCTGCCGCTGGTGGTCGATCTCCCCGAGGGGACCAACGACGCGGCGTGTGCGACCGTGTGCCAGAAGCAGCAGGGCGAGACCATCACCCGCTTCGGCGTGCGCATCCACGTCGAGGGCGTGACCACGTTCCTGTCGATGCGGGTCGAGCCGCCGTGGTTCTTCGTCACCGGCAACGAGACCGCGCCCACGCTCTGCCACGACGGCCACCCGACCGTGCTCGAGCTCGGCCGGCCGGTCGCGTGCGCGTTCACCTATGCCCAGGAGATCGATCTCATCACCGCAGATCCGTCGCCGCCGCCGGCGCGGGTGGTCATCGCCAGCGACGATCTCAGCAACGAGTGGAGCAACTGCTGCCTCTACCCTCCGCAGTAGCGGCCCGCCCACGCGACCGACCGCCAAGCACGCGGTCCTCGTTTCCAATTGTCCGATCGTGCCGCGGGCTCCAGGCAAGTGGTGCGACTCACCGGGCAAGCCGCACAAAGAAGACGGGCGGCGATCTCATGGACACGATCCTGTCCACGCTCGACATCGCGTCCGATGAAGTCGCACGCGCTCCGCTCGATTTCATCTGCATGGCGCTCGAGGACGGCGCCGATGGATCAGCTGATCGAGAAGGTCACGCACACGCCGGGCCAGGGCCGGCGCGCGTTCGATCGCTACGAGCGCGCGGACTACTGGCCGCAGCTCTGCGCCGAGGTCGGCAAGATCGAGATCGCGCCGAACGCGGGCGGTCGCGTCGTCAGCCTTGGCCCACGC
>JAYTAJ010001027.1:0-2857 GCA_043737575.1 Myxococcales bacterium
GGGCCCGCTGCGATCGTAGCGATCGAGCGCGGCGATCAGCGCGGGATCCGATCCGGTCGCGACCGGCGTGCCGGGGCCGCGGCCGGGGATGGTGTGGACCTCGGCGCCCATCGGCACGTAGGCCGAGCGGCCGTGGCCCTCGAGCGACACCGCGCCGCTGGTCACGACCAGGCGGGTCCGGCCGTCGGGCTCGATCGACAGATCGTAGGCGCAGCCGAGATCGAACGCGGTCGCGGCGGGGGTGTCGACGACGAACAGCCGCGGCGGCGCCAGCACCCGCGCGCTCAGCGTGCCCTGGGTCAGCTCGAGGCGGTGCTGGGTGGCGCCGGTCGCGACCAGCCGCAGCTTCGAGTCGCCGCGCAAGGTCACCGCGCCGATGTCGGCGACCTGCACCACCGCGGTCGTGCCGCGCGGGGTCTCGAGCCACGCGCCGATCGGCAAGGTCCCGGCCACCACCGCCTGACCGCCGCACTGCGCGGGCGCGCCGGTCACCGCGAACCCGAAGCCGGTCGCGCCCTCGCCGCAGGCGCCGCGCGCCGCCGAGGGTCGACGCAGCACCAGCAGCACCACCGCCGCGATCGCGATCACCGCGATCACGCCGGCGCCGAGCCAGGCCCGGCCACGCCGCGATCGCCGCGGCGGCGGCGGCGCCAGCGGCGCGCGATGCGCGAAGCCGCCGAGCTGGGCCTCGAGCGCCGCGACGTCCGGATCGTCGCCCGTGCGATCCCACAGGTAGTCGCCGCTCATCGCGTGTCTCCGCCCAGGCGTTCGCGCAGGAGCTTCATGCCGCGGTGCAAGTTTACCCGGACCGACTCGGGCGTCAGGCCGGTGCGCTCGGCGATCTCCGGACCGGTCAGGCCCTCGACGAGGCGCATCAGCAAGGTCTCGCGGTACGCCTCGGGCAGCGCGCGGATCGCCCGCAGCGCCGCCGCGGCCTCGACGGTCGGCGCCGGCGCCACTGCCAGATCGGCGTCGGGATCGCTGTCGGGCGATCGCCGCCGCGCCCGATCGATCGCGCGGTGCCGCGCCATCGTCATGATCCACCCCGGGAACGCCGCCGGCTCGCGCAGCGCATCGAGCCGGGCCCAGGCGTCGGCGAACACGTCCTGCACCACATCGCCGGCGTCGCTGGCGCAGACCCGGGCCAGCGCGACCGCGTGGATCGCGCGATGGAAGCGATCGTAGAGCGTCGCGAACGCCGGGCCGCTGCCGGCGCGCGCCGCGACCACCAGCTCGGCGATGCTGGCGTCACGCTGCTCGGGAGATCCGGCCACGGGGCGACGATGCGCCGCGGCGGCGCTGGGCTCAAGCAGAGGCACCGCATGATCCGATCACACGGGGCCCGGGTCGGGGTGGGTCGGCATGGCCGTCATGCCAGAGGACGGACGCCGCCGCCGATCGTTAACGCGCGATCTGGCCGCTGTCGACCACGACCACACCCGCCGCGCGCATCGCCTCGATCGCGCGATCGCCGTCGCCCGGCGTCAGCTCGACCGCGCGGCAGCCGTCCTCGACCAGGAACGTGGCGAAGCCGTCGGTGACCGCGTCGATCGCGGTGGCGCGGACGCAGTAGTCGGTGGCGAGCCCGAGCACGTAGACCTCGGTGACGGCGCGCGCCTTCAGCCACTCGCCGAGCCCGGTCGACCTGCGGCGGCCGTTGTCCCACAGCCCGCTGTAGCTATCGACCTGCGGGTCGGCACCCTTGGGAAAGACGTGGGCGATGCGCGCGCGATCGAGATCGTCGTGGAGCGCGGCGCCGCGCGAGCCCTGCACGCAGTGCACGGGCCACAAGGTCTGCGCCAGGCCGTGCAGCTCGATCTGCTGGTACGGCGCGGCGCCGTCGTGGTTCGCGGCGAAGCTCTGGTGCTCGGGCGGATGCCAGTCCTGGGTCGCGACCACGATCGGGAAGTGCGGCGCGAGGCGGTTCGCGACCTCGATCGTGTCGTCGCCGTGGGCCACCGCGAGGGCGCCGCCGGGACAGAAGTCGTACTGCAGATCGACGAGGATGAGCGCGCGCTGGGCCATGCCGCGCGATTGTAGCGGTATCGTCGCGCGATGCGGCTGGATCCCGACGTCGAGCTCCTCGCCGATGCCCCGATCACCGGGCCCGCCAGCGATCTGCTCGAGCGCGCCGCGATCACCCAGCGGCTGGTCGAGCTGGCGTGCGCGCAGCCGCTGTTCGCGCCGCGGGTGGTCGGCCTGGTCGGCGGGCCCGGCGCGGGCAAGACGTCGGTGTTGCGGCTGGCCGACGCGCTCTTGGCCGAGCGCGGCGACATCGCGCTGGTCGGGGTCGACGCCGCCGAGCACCGCGGCGCCGAGTCGTTGCTCGCGGCGCTGCAGGGCCACCTCGACGCGTTCTTCAGCGAGGCCGGCGTGGTCGAGACCTCCGACGCCGCGCGCGACGCGCTGGCCCGCTACGGCGAGGTGGTGTCGACGGTGGTGCGGATCGCGGGCGTGAAGATCGATCTCGCGGGCGCGGTGCGGCGATCGCAGGACTCGCGCCACGCCGATCTCGCCGAGAACGCGCAGCAGGTCGGCAAGCGGCTGGTGCTCACGCTCGATCACATCGATCGGTTCGGCGATCGCGATCTGATCGCCGCGCTCGAGGCGATCCGCGCCTTCGCCCAGGTGCCGTACCTGACGGTCGTGCTGGCGTACGATCGCCGCGCCCTGGCGGCGCGGACGTGCCTCGACCCGGGCGCGGCGGCGCGGCTGGTGCAGGTCGAGCTGGCGCTGCCGCCGGTCGCGCAGGTGCTGCTGGCGCGGGTGGTCGCGGGCGGGCTGGCGCGGGTCGCGACCCGGCTCGGCCGCGACATCGACAGCCTGCTGCCGCTGATCGATCCCGACGGCAGCGACG
>JAYTAJ010001028.1:0-2857 GCA_043737575.1 Myxococcales bacterium
GCCACGCTCGAGATCCACCACAAGCTCGAGGGCGGCGGCGAGGCCGAAGGCGGTGGCAGCAAGGGCCGCGGCGCCGGAATGGTGATCGCGCAGATCATGGTGCTCGACATCGTGTTCAGCCTCGACTCGGTGATCACCGCGGTCGGGATGGCGAAGCAGCTGTGGGTGATGATCGCGGCGATGGTCATCGCGGTCGGCGTGATGCTGGTGTTCGCCGGCCGGATCGGCGACTTCGTCGAGCGTCACCCGTCGGTGAAGGTGCTCGCGCTGTCGTTCCTGGTGCTGATCGGCGTGCTCCTGGTCGGCGAGGGCATGGGCCAGCACCTCAACAAGGGCTACGTCTACTTCGCGATGGGCTTCTCGTTCCTGGTCGAGATGCTCAACCTGCGGCGCCACAAGAAGGTGCCCCCGGTGCAGCTTAGATCTCCGTACGTCGATCCAGACGCGAGCGTTTAGAGATTTGATCGGGCGGGGTCACGTGGCGCGGATGGTCGCAGAGTGCTGACGCAGTCCCACGCGGCGGCGGCGGCGCAGCGCGAGGGCGACGAGGCCGATCGCGAGCAGGCTCGACGCGCCGCCGCGGCGCGAGGTGCGGCAGCAACCGCCGCCGTCGCCGTCGTCGCCGAACCCGCCGTCGAGGCCCGCGTCGCCGACGACGCCGGCGTCGCCCTCGCTCGGCTGCGAACCCTGGCGCCACAGGCTCGAGACGTAGGCGCCGGCGCCGAAGCCGACCATCGGCACCTCGCCCTGGTAGTCGGCGGTGACGCGATCGAGGTTCTCGGGCACGAGATCGAAGTTGAGCAGCGCCTGATCGGTGACCCACGCGACCAGCGCGTCGGCCTCGTCGGTGCGGCCGGCGGCGCGCGCGGCGTCGGCGATCCACAGATCGATCGCGATCCACTCGCGCTCGTCGTAGGGGCCGCCGTCGTCGTTGCGGTGGTAGCCGTGACCGGTCAGCGGGTTCGACAGCCCGAGCTTCCAAGCGTCGAGCGACGCGCGGGCGACGTCGCCGTCGGCGGGTACCAGGCCCCAGCGCAGGAAGCCGATCGCGGCGGCGTCGAGGTACGACGTGGTTTGCTCGAGGCTCGCGCGGATCACGCGGCGGTCGTCGATCAGCGCGGCGGCGGCGGCGGCGATCGCGTCGGCGCCGGCGCGGTAGCGGGCGGCGTCGGCGGCGCGGCCCAGGCGATCGGCGAGGCGCGCCGCGCCGCGCAGCCCGACCACCGACGTCGCCTGGGTGAAGGCCCAATGCTGGCGGCCACCGTCGTACCAGTGGCTCTCCCAGATCGACGAGTCGGCGCGGATCAGGCCGCGCGCGGGGCCGGTGGTCTCGACCAGGCCGAGCAGGACGTCCGCGGTCCGGACGAAGATCGCCGCGTCGTGGGCGGTGACCAGCGCGACGTCGTCGGTCGCGTCGACGTAGTCGGCCAGGGTCGCGAGCGCGAGCCCGAAGCCGTCGAACTCGATGTTGGGGCCGCGCTCGTTCGCGTCGCTCTCCTCGCTGCCGTCGCCGTAGTAGCGCGTGATGCTGATCGTGTACGGCGCGCCGACCCACGGGCCGCCGTCGCGATCGCAGCAGACGTAGCCGCCGGTGCCGCGGAACAGGAACGCCAGTGCGTCGCGGGCCTCGGTGTCCATGCCCGCCTCGATCATCGCCCACGTCGCGTACGACTGATCGCGGACCCACGCGATGTTCCACATGCCCGGCGGCAGCGACGCGACGACCGCGCCGTGGCCCGCGCCCGGCTCGCGGACCTGGCCCATGCGCAGCACCGCGAGCTGGCGATCGTAGATCCGCTGCTGCGAGGCGGTGAGCGTGGCGGGCGCCTTCACGCGCGCGAAGAACGCGTCCCAGTCGGCGCGCGCGCCCGCGAGCGCGGCCTCGGGCGAATCGCCGACGGTGGCGATCGCCGCGTCGAGGGCGCCGCGGTTGCCGCCGTCGTCGAAGCCGAGCACGACCGCGACCCGGCGCACCTGGCCCGGCGCCAGGCCGGACAGATCCCACTCGAAGCCGGCGACCGCGTCGTCGCGCACGCCGCTGTCGGCGGTGTCGACCAGGTGGCCACCGCCGACGACCATCGCGTAGGGATTGTCGGGCGACGCGGCGTGGTGGGTCGGCGCCGGCATCGGTCGATGCAGCGCGAGGCCGCGGGCGCCGCGCTCCTCGAAGGCGTCGTTGATCCAGCTGATGCGCTCGGCCCCGGTGCCGTCACCGCCGCCGATCCGCAGGTTCGCGATCGAGAAGACCGCGGCGTCGACCAGCGGCGCGTCGCTGGTGTTCTGCAGCTCGACCACCGCGACGACGATCGGCGCCGCCGCCGAGAACGGCGAGAAGTAGTACTGCGTGGCGCGCAGCGCGCCGTGGTGCTGCACGACGCGGGCGATGCCGGCGTGGCCGTCCCAGCCGGCGTCGTCGAGGGCGCGGCTGGTCAACCACAGGTTCTGGCCGCCGACCCGCAGGCCGAAGTACGCGTCGTAGGCGAGCTCGCGGGTCGGGGTCGACGCGTTGCGGTGCTGGTACAGGTGCTCGCGGAAGCTCTTCAGCTTACGTCCGACGGTGTCGTAGGCCGCGGTCGCGACGCCGTTGCTCCACGGCAGCGTCCCCCACGACGCGTGGGGCGGGACCGCTTGTGCGTCGGCGGTGTCGGCGCCGAGCGCGAGCGCCGCGGTGATCGCGATCAGACGAGCGACGCGAGGCATCCGCCCTTCGACAGCACGATCCGTACCCGCGGCCGCGGCGCGCAACCCAGCGACCGCCCACGAGCGGCGCGCCGCGGTCGTTGCGATCGGCAACACGCTACTGCCCGCAGCGCGACGCCCGATCGAGGGTGGTGGCGTCGAGGACGCACTGGCGATC
>JAYTAJ010001029.1:0-14857 GCA_043737575.1 Myxococcales bacterium
GATGGTGGCGCCCGCGCGCAGCCGCGCCAGGGTCGGCAGGTGCAGGTGATCGCCGTGCAGGTGCGAGATCAGCACGATCGACACGTCGGTCAGCTCGTCGACGCCGAGGCCCGGCGCGGTCGCGCGATGGACGCCGCCGACCCAGCGCCCCAGCATCGGATCGAGGAGGATCGCGCGATCGGCGTAGCGGAGCAGCGCGGTGGCGTGGCCGCCGAACGTCACCGCCAGCTCGCCGGGCACGACGTCGGGCAGCGGCTCGATCGCGACCGGCCGCGGCCGCGCGAAGGCGCGCCACGCCCACGATCCGATCAGGCTGCGGGTCCGGCGGACCCGGATTCGACGGTGCAGCTCCTCGAGCTCGGCGGTGCGCGCACGGACGTCCACGTGCCGAGTGTCGCCGCCCCGCGTCGAGACGGCAAGAAACCGACCTTGCGCGCCCGACCGAAGTTCCCTACCGTCGGCGCCGCTTGCGCCTGCCGCCTGTCTTCCACTCGATCGCGCGTCATCCCGCCACGCGTCATCCCGCCACGCGTCATCCCGCCGTCCTGGCCCTCGCGATCGTGCTGTTCGGCGCGCTGGTGCTCGTGCCCGGCCTCGGCCGCCCCGGGCTGTGGGAGCCGCAGGAGATGGCGGTCGCCGACGAGGCCGCGGCCCGCGCCGACCGCACGTTCACGCCGGCGCCGAGCCTGACCGCGTGCGCCCGCACCGCCGCGATCGACGGGCCGCGCACCCTGACGCCGCGCCTCGCCGCCTGGGGCCTGACCCACCTGGCGTCGTCGGACGCGGGGCTGCGCCTGCCGATGGTGCTGATCGGGCTGCTCGGCGTGCTCGCGGTGTTCGGCGTCGCGCTGCGCCTCGGCTCGCCGCGCGCGGGCGTGATCGCGGGCCTGGTGTTCACCAGCTTCCCGCTGTGGAGCTTGCAGTCGCGGCAGCTCGCGGGTGAGCTGCCGGGCGCGGTCGGCGCGACGCTGATCGTCTACGCGCTGTGCGTGATCGCCGCGCCGCGCCGCGATCGCCCGGCGGTGCTGGCGATCGATCTGCTCGCCGCCGCCGCCGCGTTCGTCCTCGGGCTGCGTCTCGCGTACCAGGGCAGCGGCGCGCTGGTCGGGCTGTTGCCGCCGCTCACCGCGGTCGCCCTCGCGGGCGCGTGCGCGGTGCCCGAGCTGACCCGCTTCGTCCGCGGCGCGATCGATCGCGGCCGCGATCGTCCGCCCGCCGAGCCGATCGATCGCTGGCGAGTCGCGGCGATCGCCATCGCGACCGCCGCCACCGCGATCGTCGCGATCTGGATCGCGCGCCAGGTGTTCGACCTCGGGCCCCGCACCCCCGGCACCCGCGCCATCGGCGATCACAGCATCCTCACCAGCGACTGCTGGTCGAGCGCGGTCGGTGGCCTGTGGCGCAAGGACGACGATCTGCGCTCCACCTACGACGCGCTGTTCGAGCAGGCCGGCTTCGGCATGTTCCCGTGGTCGATCCTCGCGGTGATCGCGCTCGGCGCCCTCGCCAGCGGCCTGGTCAGCCCGCGCCGCCGCTTCGCGGGCGCGCTGTTGTTCGCGTGGGCCGCGGCCGCGTGGATCTGCGCCGCGGTGTTCGCGCGCAAGGTCGGCCCGGTGGTGTTCCCCGGCTTCCCGGCCTGCGCGATCGGCATCGCCCTGTTCGTCGACGAGCTCTACCAGCGCCGCGCCAACGCCGCGACCGATCCGTCGGCGTACCGCGACGCCGCGTGGAGCCTGTGCGGCCTCGCGGTGCTGCTCAGCGTCGTCGTGCTCGCGAAGGATCTGCAGGCGTTCCCCGAGCGCATGACCTCGCTGTTCGCGAGCGGCCCCGATCAGATCAAGTACCCGGCGCAGGCCCGCCTGCTCGGCGTCGCGACCAAGACCTGGATCCTCGTGCTCGGAGTCCTCGCCGCGCTGCCGTTCGCCCTCGACCTGTGGCTGTGGCGCGCACCGCGCCGCGCTGACGAGCCCGAGTCGCTGCTCGAGAGCACCGGCCTGCCGCGCTTTGCTCACCTCGGCGGGCGGATCGCGCTGGCGATGACGGTCGTGCTCGCGCTGTTCTGGACCCACGGCTGGCACCGCAGCCTCAGCCGGAACCTGTCGTCGAAGCACATCTTCTCGGTCTATCGCGAGCTGCGGCAGCCCAGCGACGCGCTCGGCATCATGGGCTCGATGGGCAACGGACCGCGCTACTACGCCGCCGGGCCGTGGGAGACCTTGCAGAACCGCGAGCAGCTCCTCGCGTTCCTCGGGCGACCGGCGCGGGTGTTCGCGATGGCGCCGGCGGGCGAGCTGTGCGCGATCCACAAGGCCAAGGCCGACGGCCTGTCGTACTTCGTCATCGACGACTCGCACTCGCAGACGCTGCTGTTGTCGAACCAGCTCGGGTCGCGCCGCGATCGCAACCCGATCGCGACGTCGATCTTGCGCGAGCGGCCCGCCGACGTCGGCACGCCGATGTCGGTCGTCTACGACAACGCGATCGAGATCATCGGCGTGAAGCTGCCGGCGTCGGTGAACCGCGGCGACACCTTCGAGATGACGATGTACTACCGGGTGCTGAAGCCGATCGGCGGCGCGTGGAAGGTGTTCGCGCACTTCGACGGCGGCCAGCGCTTCAACGGCGATCACGATCCGATCCGCGGGCGGTGCGCGACCAACTACTGGCAGCCCGGCGACTACATCGTCGATCGCTTCACCGCCAACGCCGGCAACATGAGCTTCCAGAAGGGACCCTACGAGATGTGGGTCGGCTTCTTCACCGGGACCAACCCCAACTGGCGCAACATGCCCGTCACCCAGGGCGCGAAGGACAACAACAACCGCGTCAAGGTCGGCACCATCCGGTTGCGCTGAGGGGAGACCCCATGAACGGGCGCGCTTGTGTCCCGCGCGGACCCGGGTTACGAGGGTTCATGCCGCGCCGAGCCGCCACCGCCACCGCCGCGCCGGTCGAGCGCCGGGGCATGCCGCGGATCCGGGTGCTGGTCGACGTCGAGGTCGATCCGCACCTCGACGGCACCTACGTCTTCGCGCGCGGCACCGCGATCAACCCGACCGGCGTGTTCGTCCGCACCGACGCGCCGCTGCCGCCGGGCACCGAGCTGCGGCTCCGCATCGCCGACGACTGCGGCGTGCAGCTCGAGGTCGAGGGCGTGGTCGCGTGGTGGAACCCGCCGAGCCTGACCGCGATCGATCCCGGGATGGGCGTGCGCTTCGTCGGCCTCGCCGCCCCCGAGCGACGACGGCTGACCGCGCTGGTGGGCCGCATCGCGTACCTCGGCTGAACCCCAGAGGTCGCGTGGGGGGGTAGTATCGCCGGCGATGACCATCGTCTGCGGCACCGATCTGTCCGAGGGCGCGAACCAGGCGATCACCGCCGCCTTCGCGCTCGCCCAGCGCCGCGGCGATCGCGAGATCGTCGTCACGCACGTCCTCGATCCCGACGCCGACGGCGATCACGAGCGCGAGTCGGCCGAGGCCCGCACGCTGCTCGAGACCGCGAGCCAGCGCGCCGCCGCCGGCCGCGCGATCAGCAGCCGCGTCGAGCTGGTGGTCGGCCCCGCGGTCGAGTCGCTGGTCGCGTCGACCGAGACCGAGGGCAGCGACCTCCTGGTCGTCGCGTCGCAGGGCCACCTCGACGCCGCGACCTACTCGCTCGGCGGCACCTCGGGCGGCGTCGCGGCGTCGGCCCGCGTACCGGTGCTGGTGGTGCGCAACGCCGCGCCGTTCGTCGCGTGGGCGGCGGGCGAGCGACCGCTGCGGGTGATGCTCGGCCTCGACGAGTCGGCGAGCTGCGATCCCGCGATCACGCTGGTGCGGACCCTGCGCGGGCTCGGCCCGGTCGACGTCGTGGTCGGCCACGTCTACTACGCCGACGAGACCGCGCGCCGCTACGGCCTGAAGCCGCGGTCGATGGTCGACGCCGATCCCGCGCTCGAGCAGCTGTTGCGCCGCGATCTCGAGCGGCGCCTCGGCGAGCTGCCGGGCGACGGCACCAGCGAGTTCCGGTGCCGGCCCGGCCTCGGCCGCATCGGCGATCACCTGCTCGAGATCGCCGACGACGCCAAGGTCGATGTCGTGGTCGTCGGCACCCGCCACAAGGGCGGCCTCGGCCGGCTGTCGTCGGTGTCGTCGGTGCTGCTCCACGACGCCAAGCAGTCGGTGTGGTGCGTGCCGACCCAGGGTCAGCACGCGGTCAGCGCGATCCCGCGGTTCCGGGTCGCGCTGGTCGCGACCGATCTGTCGGACTTCGGCAACACCGCGGTGCCGTACGCGTTCACGCTGGTCGGCGCCCGCGGCGGCGAGGTCCACCTCCTCCACGTCCGCGACGAGGATCACGAGGGCGCCAACCCGTCCGACCTCGAGCGCCGCCTGCTCGCGCTGGTGCCGCCCGGTCAGGCCAACGTCACGTCGCAGGCCCACGTCGTCACCGCCGACGATCCCGCCAAGACCATCGGCGAGACCGCCGAGCGCCTCGGCGCCGACGTCGTGGTGCTGGCGTCGCGGGCGCGGTCCGGGCTCACCCGCGCGCTGCTCGGCTCGGTCGCCGACAAGGTGCTGCGCAGCTGCCGCCGCCCGGTCCTGATCCTGCGGCCGCCGACCGAGTAGCGATCATGGCGGCGGGACCACCAGCTCCCAGCCCGCAGCGCCGCGATCGTGGATCGCGATCTCGACGCCGAGGAACTGGCGCAGCAGATCGATCTGCGTGCGGGTGTGCTCGCTGACGTTCGTCGTCGCGAACCGCCCGCCCTGCCCGAGCGCCAGCGGCACCAGCAGCTGATCGGCGAGGTGCTCGCCGACCGGCGCGGCGGCCGCGAGGTACGCCGCGCACTCGTCGGCCGCCGCGAGGGCGACCCGCTCGGCCGCGACGCCGCGCTCGCCGTGGGCGGTGAACAGCTCGGTGACGTGCTCGGACCCGACCGCGATCGCGACGGTGTTGCCGGGGCCCGGCGAGTCGACGATCGCGACCTCGCCGGCGGTCGCGTCCCAGCCGAGCCGCGCGGTGGCCGCGGCGATCTCGCGCTCGCCGATCGTGCGCGCCAGGTTGGCGACGATCGCGGTGACGCGGCGCTCGCGGATCGCGCCGCGCTCGAGCAGCTCGAGGTGACCGAGCCGTCCGCCCGCCGCGATCGCGACGGTGATCTTGCCGCCGCCGCGCGGAAAGAAGCCGGCCCGCTGCAGCGTCGCGGTGACGGGTGCGCCGAGCCGCGCCAGCACCGGCGCGAGCACGCGGTCGAAGAAGTCGAACGACGGCGCCGACGGATTGTGGGTGCCGCCCCCGAGCGTGAGCTGCCACGCGCCGCCGCCGCGCAGCAGCGCGGGCAGGATCGCCTGGACGACCAGCAGCGTGCTGCCGGCCGAGCCGATGTCGAAGCGGTACGCGCCCGGCACCAGCGGCCCCGGGCGGAACGTGAGCGAGGTCGAGCCGAGCTGCGCGCCCTCCACCGCGGCGCCGCTGATCGCGCGCGCCGCCTCGACCCCGGTCAGGTGCTGACGCAGCAGGCCGGGCTTGCCGCGGCGAGCCCGGATCCGATCGATCCGGAACGGCAGGCCGGTCGCGAGCGACAGCGCCAGCGCCGACCGGATGATCTGGCCGCCGCCCTCGCCGTGGGCGCCGTCGATCGCGAGCAGGGCGGTCATCCCTTCACGCACAGCACCTAACGCAGCGTGTAGACCACGTCGACCAGATCTGCCTGCGCCGCCATCACCAGATCGATCGACTTGTACGCCGCCGGGGTCTCGTCGACCACGTCGGCGTCCTTGCGGCACTCGATGCCCGCGGTGGCCGCGGCATGATCCTCGATGGTGAAGCGGCGCTTCGCCTCGGTCCGCGACATGGCGCGGCCAGCGCCGTGGCTGCACGACGAGAAGCTGTCCGGGTTGCCCTTGCCGCGTACGATGTAGCTCTTGGCGCCCATGCTGCCCGGGATGATGCCGAGGTCGCCCGCGCCCGCGCGCACCGCGCCCTTGCGGGTCACGATCACGTTGGCGCCGAAGTGGTGCTCGCGCGCCACGTAGTTGTGGTGGCAGTTCACCGCCTCGAGCGCGGCGTCGAAGACCGGCAGCGCGCCGGTGCCGCGCAGCGCGTCGATCACCGTCTGCATCATCAGCTCGCGGTTCACCAGCGCGTAGCGCTGTGCCCACGACACCGCGCCGATGTAGTCGTCGAAGTGCTCGGTGCCCTCGGGCAGGTACGCCAGATCCTGGTCGGGCAGGTTCACGAAGTAGCGGCGCATGTCGCGCTTGGCCAGCTCGATGAAGTAGCTGCCGATGCGGTTGCCGACGCCGCGCGATCCCGAGTGCAGCATCACCCAGACCTGGCCGGCCTCGTCGAGGCAGACCTCGATGAAGTGGTTGCCGGTGCCGAGGGTGCCGAGGTGCGTCGCCTGGACGCCGCGGCCGATCTTGCGGTGCTTGTCGGCGATCACCTGGTAGCCGGGCGCCAGCGCGGTCCACGCCTCGGCGTGGGCCGCGGGCAGATCGCGCCACGCGCCGCGGTCGTTGGGGCCGCCGTGGTCGGTGCGGCCGTGGGGCACCGCCGCCTCGATCGCCGAGCGCAGCGGCGCCAGATCGTCGGGCAGATCGTTCGCGGTGAGCGACGTCCGCGCCGCGATCATGCCGCAGCCGATGTCGACGCCGACCGCCGCCGGGATGATCGCGCCGCGGGTCGCGATCACGCTGCCGACCGTCGCGCCCATGCCGTGGTGGACGTCGGGCATCGCCGCCACCCACTTGTGGATGAACGGCAGCGACGCCAGGTTCTTCAGCTGCGTCCGCGCCGCCTCCTCGAACGGCACACCGCGCGTCCACGACTTCACCGGCACGCCACCCGCCACGTGCATCACGTCGTAGCTCCGCTCCTTCGGATCCATCGCCTTCACCTCGTTCGCCTTCCCGTCGTTCGTCATCGCGTCGTTCGTCATCACGTCGTTCGTCATCACGTCGTTCGTCATGGCTGCGTTCCTCCGCTCGCCGTCCTCAGCATGCCGCGTGCCGCGCAAGCCCTGCACGATGACGGCGCGTAACCGGATGGATTCGCTACGGGTATGCGCCCGCGGTGTATCTCTTTCGCTAGTATACGATACGCCTGTATAATCGTCCGATGGCAGCGGCCAAGCGGCTCGTGGTCCTCGGCCTGCTTGGCACCACCCTCGACAGCCTGCAGGGATCGCGGCGCTGGCAGCGATGGCGGCCGACGGTGGCGCTGTGCAGCCACCCCGAGACGCTGCCGATCGCGCGCCTCGAGCTCCTGCACTCGCCGAGCGTCACGGTCCTCGCCGCGCAGATCGCCGCCGACATCGGCGAGGTCTCGCCCACGACGACGGTGGTGCGGCATCCGTTCGCGTTCCACGACCCGTGGGACTTCGAGGAGGTCTTCACCGCGCTCCACGACTTCGCGCGCAGCTACCCGTTCGATCCGGATCACGAGGACTACCTGATCCACATCACGACCGGCTCCCACGTCGCGCAGATCTGCATGTTCCTCCTGGTCGAGTCGCGCCACTTCCCCGCCCGCCTGGTCCAGACCGGCCCGGGGCTGCGCGGCGCCGGCTCACCGACGGGGATGTACTCGGTGATCGATCTGGATCTGGCGCGCTACGACGGCATCGCGGCGCGGTTTCGCCGCGAGCGCGCGACCTCGCTGTCGGTCTTGAAGGACGGCATCGCGACCCGCTCGCCGATCTACAACCGCCTGATCGAGGAGCTGGAGCAGGTCGCGATCGGCGGCCGCGATCCGATCCTGTTGCTCGGCCCGACCGGCGCGGGCAAGTCGCAGCTCGCGCGCCGGGTCTACGACCTGAAGCGCGCGCGCCACCGCCTCGCGGGCCCGCTGGTCGAGGTCAACTGCGCGACCCTGCGCGGCGACGGTGCGATGAGCGCGCTGTTCGGCCACGTCCGCGGCGCGTTCACCGGCGCGACCACCGCGCGCGCCGGCTTCCTCCGCCAGGCCGACGGCGGCGCGCTGTTCCTCGACGAGATCGGCGAGCTCGGCCTCGGCGAGCAGGCGCTGTTGCTGCGCGCGGTCGAGGACCGACGCTGGCCTCCGCTCGGCGCCGACCTCGACGTCACCAGCGACTTCGTCCTGCTCGCGGGCACCAACCGCGATCTGCCCGCCGAGGCCGCGGCCGGCCGCTTCCGCGCCGACCTCCTCGCGCGCATCGATCTGTGGACGTTCCGCCTGCCCGGCCTCGCCGAGCGCCGCGAGGATCTCGAGCCCAACCTCGATCACGAGCTGGAGCGCACCAGCACCGCGCTGGCCCGCCGCATCACCCTCGCCGCCGACGCCCGCGCGCGGTTCGTCGCCTTCGCGACCAGCCCCGAGGCGCCGTGGCCGGGCAACTTCCGCGATCTGGCGGGCGCGGTCCGCCGCATGGCGACCCTCGCCCCCGACGGCCGCATCGGCCGCGCCGAGGTCGACGTCGAGCTCGAGCGCCTCCGCGCCGCGTGGCGCCCGCACCGCGCCGCCACCGCAAGCACCGGCGACGACGACGACGACAGCCCACGCGACCGCGATCGCGTCACCGCGATCCTCGGTCCCCGCGCCGCCGCGCTCGATCGCTTCGATCGCGCGCAGCTCGAGGACGTGCTCGCGGTGTGCGCCGATGCGCCCACGCTCTCCGAGGCCGGACGGCGGCTGTATGCCGCGTCTCGTGCGCGCCGCACCACGACCAACGACGCCGACCGCCTCCGCAAGTACCTCGCGCGCTGGCAGCTCACCTGGGCCGAGGTCGGCCCAGGACCGCATCAGCGCGGACCGCGTCAGCGCGGCGCATGAGCGTGCCGTCAGCTCACTGCAGGAACGCGTGCTTCGTGCCCGGACCCATCGCCTGGACGCCGGGCTTGGTCGCCGGCGCCGCGAGGGTCGCGCTGCCGGTCGCGCCCTGGAGCGCGCTCTCACAGCCGTCGCCGACCGGGTTCGACACCGACATATCGTTGATCGTGACGTGCTCGAAGGTGACGTTGCTGAGCGAGAAGGTCAGCGTGCCGCCGACCCGGCTGTCCGCCGTGTCGACCGTCACGGTGCCGCCGGTCGCCATGTAGTCGTCCTCGACCGCCGTGGCGGTGGCGTTGGTGCCGATGCGGACGCAGACGCCGCAGTCGGCGAACTCGAGCTGTGGACCGGTGATCTGGTAGGTGCCCGGGACCACCGCGGTCGGCGCCGCCGTCGTGCCGAACGGCGAGTAGCCCGAGAACAGCTGGAAGATCAGGATGTCGGGGGGGGTGGTGCCCTCGAGCGGCGCCACGAACGTCATGTCGCCCGTGCCAGCCACGTTCGGGTTGGCGCGGAACGTCGCGTTGCCGGTCAGCGCGCCCTTGTCGCCGAACATCGCGGTCGAGACCGAGCACGCGACGGGCGGACCGTCGATCGGCCGCGGCCCGTCGATTGGGGTGCTCGCACCGTCATCACCGCAGGCGACGAGCGAAAGCGAGGAGAGGGCAAAAACGACAGAGGTAATGGCGCGCATCGGCGGAACCTAATCCAAGCCCCCCGGGCGGGTAAAGCGCTTTCGCCATCCTCCCGACACACCGCGACCGGGCGCACAGCTGCGACGGCGCTGCCATGTAGCCACCTCAGGTTTCCTCGTCGGCTCCCGGGGACTCGCTGGCGCCGCCACCCGACTGGTCGTCGGCGTCGGGGATCCGGTACTCCTCGTCGATCCAGCGGCCCAGGTCGATCATCTGGCAGCGGAACGAGCAGAACGGAAAGGGATCGGGCCGAGCGTCGACCGCCACCGCGCCCAGCCGCGCCGGCTTCTGGCAGCCCGGGCACGGCGTCACCTCGCGTCCCGCCGTCCCCACGTCAGTCCTTTCGCTCCAGACCGTAGTAGGCGCACTTCTGGATCAGGTAGCTGCGCGAGATGCCGAGCTCCTTCGCCAGCTGCGACTTGTTCCAGTGGGTCCGGATCAGCCCCTGCAAGATCGCCTCGGATTCGACGCTCTCGACGACCTCGCGCAGCGTCCCGGTCAGCTCGCGCGGCACCGCGCGCGGCGCGGCCAGGGCGGCGGTCGCGGCGTCGCGGATGCGCGGGCTCAGGAGCTCGGGGCCGATCTCGCCGGCGTCGCCGCCGAGCACCAGCGCGCGCTCGATCTCGTTCTCCAGCTCGCGGATGTTGCCCGGCCAGGCGTAGCCGACCAGGAGCGCAAGCGCAGCGTCGGTCGGGCGCGGCACCTCGTCGCCGTTGCCCGCGGCGTTGCCCATCGCGATGCGCTTGTGCTTGCGGATGAAGTGCTCGACCAGGGTCGGGATGTCGGTCGGGCGATCGCGCAGCGGCGGCACCGTGATCTTCAGGACGTTGACCCGGTAGAACAGATCCTCGCGGAACTGTCGGCTCGCGACCATCGCGGTGAGGTCCTTGTGCGACGCCGCGATGATGCGGACGTCGACCTTCACCGGCTTGGTGCCGCCGACCGGCGTCAGCGTGCCCTCTTGCAGCACCCGCAGCAGCTTGACCTGCAGCGACGGCGACATGTCGCCGATCTCGTCGAGGAAGAAGGTGCCGCCATCGGCGACCTCGAACAGGCCCTTCTGATCCTTCACCGCGCCGGTGAACGAGCCGCGGACGTGGCCGAACAGCGCGCTCTCGAGGAGGTTGTCGTTGAACGCCGAGCAGTTCTGCACGACGAACGGCTTCTTCGCGCGCGGCCCGTGATAGTGGATCGCGCGCGCGATCAGCTCCTTGCCGGTGCCGCTCTCGCCGTGGATCAGCACCGTCGATTCGCTGCGGACGATCTTCTCGAGCAGCCGCATCACGTCGCGCACCGCCGGGCTCGAGCCGACGATCTCGGTGAACGGATGGCCGGCCTCGGGCGCGGCGCGGTTGGGATCGGCGAAGCGCGGCGCCGAGCGCACGCACTCGGTCGCGGCCGCAGCGATCAGATCGCGCAGGCGCTCGAGCTCGATCTCGGGGAGGATCGGCAGCTCGGACACCGACCGCTCGGCGTCGGCGCCCAGCTCGGCGAACTCGCGGACCTTGCGCAACAGCTCGGCGCGGCCGATCGGTGGCAGCTCGGCGCGGACGCTGCCGCCGGTGAACACGAACCCGGCCAGCTCGCCCGCGAACCACAGCGGCGCCGCGACGACGTCGAAGCCGAGGTGACACGCGTGGACGTACGACGTCGGCGGCTCGCCCGGCCCGCTCGCGCGTCCGGCGCGCAGGTGATCTTTCACGACCTTCACGCTCTCGTTGCAGCGGCGGAAGCCCTCCTTGGAGAACAGCGCGAGGCGGCACAGCTCGTTCTGCGACGGGAAGATCTTGCCGTCGGCGTGATCGAGCACGTAGCCCTTGGCGTCGGCGAACGCCAGCTCGAGTCCCCACCACCGCCGCAGCACGTCGCGGATCAACGCGACGGTGGGCAGGTCGCGGAAACGGCGCAGGTCGACCACGGCGCGCGAATATAGCAGTACGAACCGGTCAGGCTCGTGCCCAGCCACCGTCGATCGCGCGCGCGCGGCCATCTTCGCCGAGCTTCACCAGATGCGCCTCGAGCGAGCGCACCGCGATCGGCCACAGCATCGGCGCGGTGTCGGCGTAGGCGATCGCGCACAGCGCGGCGAGGCCGCGGGGCTCGACGGTCAGCGCCGCGGCGACGCGCTCCTCGCGCATGCGGCGGTGGCTCAGGTACTCGCGCAGCTTGGCGGGGCCATCGGCGATCATCGGGCCATGGGCCGGCAGGATCGCGCCGACGCCGAGCGCGAGCAGCCGCTCGATCGACGCCAGGTAGGTCGCCATGTGGCCCTCGCCGGGATCGATCAGGATCGTCCCGACGCCCGCGACCAGATCGCCGGCGATCAGCGCGCCGCTGTCCTCGTCGAGGAACGCCAGGTGGCCGGGGGCGTGGCCGGGCGTGAACAGAGCGCGGAGCCGCACCCCGCCGGCCTCGAGCAGCTCGCCGTCGTCGAGGAGGCGGGTCACCGCGATCCGCCCGGCGACCCGCGCCGCGGTGGCCGGGTGCGCGGCGATCGGCGCCCCGGTCCGACGCGCCAGCGCGGCGGCGGCGCCGACGTGATCGGCGTGGTGATGGGTCAGCGCGATCAGCGCGAGCGAGCCGCGGGCCGCGACGGTGTCGGCGAGGCGATCCTGCTCGTCGGGCCACGGCGACGCCGGATCGATCGCGATCAGCGCGCCGTCGCCCGCGAGGTAGCAGCCGGTGTGGGTCGCGGGCGGCAAGGTCGGCGTCCGGAGCGCGAGCACCGCGATCCCGGGAGCGACCGGCTCGGCCGGGCGCTCGGCCGGACCCGGCCCGCGATCGCCGACGCGATTCCTGATTTCCTCGTAGATCTGCTCGACTCCGTCGTCGGCGCGGACGGGTCCGGCCTCTGCGCGCGGCGCGGCGTCGGGTACGGCAGGGGCTGTTCGGCGGTCGACCATCGGGATCCGTCGCGCAATAGAGATGACGCTCGCTCGGCTTGATCGTAGACTCGACTGTAACCAACCGCAGCCATGGTAGGCGTCACTGCTCGCAAGATTCGCGACCACAGTGTCGAGCGCAGCTCGGCCGGGTTGGGTCGCGTCTACACGGGGTACCTCATCAGCTACCCGATCGTCGGCCGCGGCATGGTGATCTTCCGCGATCCCCACGGCCACCGCATGATCACGACGCCGGTGAAGCGGGTGCTCGGCGAGCCGGCGGGCAAGATGATCTACGTCGAGACCGAGAACAGCGTCTACAAGCTCGAGATCCACGGCGAGCCGCTGTTTCCTATGAAGCAACCCGGCGAGTGAGCGCGATGCGATCGACGCGCGCTCGGACGGGGTCGCGTTGAGCGAGTGCCCCAAGATTCGTCCAGCGGGCGGGTCGCGTTGAGCGAGTGCCCCAGGATTCGTTCATCGACGGGGTCGCGGTGATCGGGCGCTTCCGGATTTGGTGGCGGTTGCTGGACAGGGTGGCTGGTTTCGGTAAAGGTCCGCGCGCGTGAGCCTGCTCGATCGCCGTCTGATCCTCGTGCTCGGCAAGGGCGGCGTCGGCCGCTCGACCGTCGCCGCGGCGATCGCCAGCGCCTGCGCCCAGCTCGGCCGCAAGACGCTGCTGTTCGAGGCCAACGCCACCGATCGGCACGGTTCGTACTTCGGCAAGCCCGCGCTCGGCCCGCAGCTCGCCGAGCTGGCGCCGAACCTGTGGGGCGTGAACACGACGCCGACCGAGGCGCTGCACGAGTACGGCCTGATGATCCTGAAGTTCGAGCGGATCTATCAGATGATCTTCGAGAACCGGGTGACGAAGGCGTTCCTGCGCGCGGTGCCCGGCCTCGACGACTACGCGATCCTCGGCAAGGCGTGGTTCCACACCACCGAGGAGAAGCGCGGCAAGCCGGTCTGGGACACCGTCGTGTTCGACCTGCCGGCCTCGGGTCACGCGATGTCGATGCTGCGCATCCCGTGGGTGATCGTCGACACCGTGCCCGAGGGCCCGCTCACCCGCGACGCTCGCACCGTGCAGGCGCTGCTGCGCGATCCGGCGCGGACCGGCGCGGTGATCGTCACCCTCGCCGAGGAGATGCCCGCGGTCGAGGCGTCGGAGCTGGCGACCCAGATCAAGGCGCTCGGCATCCCGCCGGCGCGCGTGATCGTCAACCAGGTCGCGCCCGATCACTTCCCGAGCGGCACGCCGCTGGCGAAGGTCGTGGCCGCGCTGCAGGCCGCGCCCGCGCTGCCGCCCGCCCTCGCCGCGCTCGCGTCCCACGCCGACATGGCGCAGGGCCGACGCGCGCTGTCGGAGCGCTACCTCGTCGAGATCGCGCGCACCATCGACGCGCCGCGCCGCGAGCTGCCGTTCTTGCCGCGCGCGACCCTCGAGCCCGCCGACATCGGCGAGCTGTCGTGGCTGGTCGCCGCGGCGCTCAGCTGATCATTGGACGGGCGCGGGCGGCGTCGGCTCGGGGCCGCGATCGGCGTCGGGATCGGCCGGCGCCTCGACCTGCACCGCGATGCCCGACGCCTGCGCCGAGCGCCAGCCGATCAGCTTGCGCAAGGTCCAGATCCCCGAGTCGGGCGTGAAGTCGAACTGCAGGTTGGCGACCTTGTCGGCGCCCATCATCTTCGCGGTGACGATCAGCATGCGGTTGACGACGCGATCGAGATCGACGCCGCCCGGGATCGGGATGAACAGGAAGTAGGCCGAGGTCGCGTTGACCTGGATCGCCGCGACCGGCCGCAGCCCCGGGCTCACCGCGACGTTCTCGGGCTGGACCCGCACCGTCGACACCGCCGAGCACGCGGTCGCGAGCACCAGGACCGCGGCGCAGCTCCGCCCGACGTGAAGTGGCGCACGCGAACCCCTCATGGCGGCGACCCTACCATGCCGCGTGGTGTACGATCGCCGGGTGGAGATGAGGCCATGCATGGCTCGACGCGCGCTCGCGGTGGCGCTGATCGCGGTCATGATCGCCTCGTCCGCCGCGGCGCAGCCGGCGCCGACGCCCGCGCCTTCGCCTTCGCCGCGCGGCGACGAGGTCCTCCCCCAGGAGGCGCTGACCCAGCGGCTCGCGGTATGGCGCATCGACGCGCTCGGCATCGAGGCCGAGCTGGTGACGCGGCTCGAGGCGCTGTTCCGCATCGAGCTCGATCGCCTCGCCACCGCGCCGATGCCGAACCGCCGCGACATCGACAAGGCGATCGCGGGCGACAAGGAGCTCGGACGGTGCGGCGGTGAGGACAAGTGCCTCGCCGCGATCGGCAAGCGCCTCGGCGTCGACGTGATGGTCACCGGCTCGGTCGCGGCGATGGGCGACAACTACATCCTCAACATCAAGGCGGTCGACGTCGCGCGCGCGACCCAGCTCCGCCGCATCACCACCGATCCGCTGCGCGGCAGCCCCGACGAGCTGATCGACGCGATCCGGGTCGCGGCGTATC
>JAYTAJ010001030.1:0-14837 GCA_043737575.1 Myxococcales bacterium
TACATCGTGAGCGGCGTCGCCCGCGCCCGCGATCTGCTCCGCGTCATCGTCGCCGAGAAGCCGGACAGCGCGATCGTGTTCTGCAACACCCGCGACGAAACCGGCATGGTCGCCCGCTTCCTCCAGAAGCAGGGCATCGACGCCGAGCCGCTGTCGAGCGATCTGTCGCAGTCCGATCGCGAGCGCGTGATGAAGCGCATGCGCGACAAGAACCTGCAGTACCTGGTCGCGACCGACGTCGCCGCGCGCGGCATCGACATCACCGAGCTGACCCACGTCATCAACTTCAGCTTCCCCGACTCGGCCGAGATCTACGTCCACCGCACCGGCCGCACCGGCCGCGCTGGCAAGAAGGGCGTCGCGCTGTCGCTGATCGGCCCGCGCGAGCTGTCGTCGTTCTCGTACCTGCGCGCGCTCTACAAGATCATGCCCGAGGAGCGCGACCTGCCGCCGATCGGCGTGCTCGAGGGTGTCCTCAAGGCGCCGCTGCCGCGCATCGGTCCGCCGCCGCCGCCCGACCCGCTCGCCAACCTGCGCGGCGCGGTCACCGGCGATCCGTCCGAGGAGGCGGTCGCGCTGTTCAAGCAGCTCCTCGCCGAGCCCGACGGCGAGAAGGTCCTCGCGTTCCTGGTCGGCGCCAAGCACGACGAGGTCAACGCCGCCAAGGCCGCCGTGCGCGCCGCCGCCGAGGCCGCGCGCCTCGAGCGCGAGGCCGCCAACCGCGCCGAGCGCGGCGATGGCTTCGGCGATCGCGATGAGCGCCCCCGCTTCGGTGGCCGCGACGAGCGTCCCCGCTTCGGCGGCCGCGACGAGCGTCCTCGCTTCGGTGGCCGCGACGAGCGTCCCCGCTTCGGCGGTCGCGACGAGCGCCCCCGCTTCGGCGGCGGCGACGAGCGTCCCCGCGGCGGCGAGGAGCGTCCCCGCTTCGGCGGCGATCGCGACGAGCGTCCGCGCCGCGACGACCGCCCCGCTCGCGACGAGCGCCCCGCCCGCGACGAGGTCGTGGCGCCCCGCGAGGTCGTCGCCGTCAGCACCGAGCGCGCCCCGACCGATGAGGTCCGCGCCGATCGCCCCGCCCGCGAGGACCGTCCCGCGCGCAGCTTCGATCGCGATCGCCCCGCCCGCGACGAGCGTCCGGCTCGTGAGGACCGTCCGGTTCGCGACGAGCGTCCGGCTCGCGACGAGCGTCCGGCCGATCGCGTCGAGGCGCGCACCGATCGCGACGATCGTCCGCGCCGCGATGACCGTCCCGCGCGCGATGATCGTCCGGCCCGCGACGAGCGTCCCGTCGATCGCGTCGAGGCGCGCACGGGTCGCGACGACCGTCCGGCCCGCGATGATCGTCCGGCCCGCGATGATCGTCCGGCCCGCGATGACCGTCCGGCCCGCGATGACCGTCCGGCTCGCGATGAGCGGCCCGTCGATCGCGTCGAGCCCCGCAGCGATCGCGTCGAGCCCCGCAGCGATCGCGACGATCGCCCGCGTCGCGACGACCGTCCCGCGCGTGAGGATCGTCCGGCCCGCGACGACCGTCCCGCCCGCGACGCCGCGCCGCGCGACGAGCGTCCCGTCGATCGCGTCGAGCCGCGCAGCGATCGCGATGATCGCCCGCGCCGCGACGACCGTCCCGCCCGCGAGGATCGCCCGGCCCGCGACGACCGTCCCACCCGCGACGCCGCGCCGAGCGAGGCGCGCTCGGGTGACCGCGACCGCAAGCCCAAGAACGGCGCGCCCGCGGCGCCGATCGATCAGCGCGACTTCTGGGAGACCTGGGCCGACGAGAAGTCGGCGCGGGCTCCGGAGCCGCGCTCCGAGCCTGCCGCCGAGCCCGCCGCGGACGACCGCAAGCGCTCCACCCGCGACGATCGTCCCGAGCGCGCGCCGCGCGCACGTGAGGATCGCCCCGCGCGTGAGGATCGCCCCGCGCGTGAGGATCGCCCCGCAGCCGCCGATCGCGAGGATCGCCCCGCCGCCCGCGAGGATCGCCCCGCCCGCGAGGATCGCCCCGCCGCTCGCGAGGATCGCCCCGCTCGCGAGGATCGCCCCGCCCGCAGCTCGCGGTCGCGCCGCGACGAGGCCCCCGCGGCCGAGGCGGCCCCGGCTCCCGCCGCGGCCGCCGCGGTCGAGCCGGGCGCGCAGGTCCGCCTGCACGTCAACCTCGGCAAGAAGCACGGCCTCGCCGCGGACGACGTCCGCAAGCTGCTCGGTGACGCCGCGGGCGTCGACGCCGCGTCGCTCGGCTCGGTCGCGATGCGCGACACCTACTGCCACGTCCGCGTGCCGTCCTCGATCGCCGATCGCATCGTCGCCGCCGTCTCGGGCACGACCCACAGCGACGTGACGATCAAGATCGAGCTCGCGCGCGCCTGATCGCCACCACGCCACGATGACTCCGACGGGCAGGCCTCACCGCCTGCCCGTCGCCGTTTCGGGCCCGGCCTTGACACCTGAACGCCCGTTCCGTAGCTTATGCGCCGCATGCCCCGCCCTCCTCTGCCCCGGAGCCCCCGCGAGCGCGAGCCCGACGCGATCATCGTCGAGGGCGCCCGCGAGCACAACCTCCGGGTCGACCGCCTCGAGATCCCCAAGCACCAGCTCGTCGTCATCACCGGGCCGTCGGGCTCGGGCAAGTCGAGCATGGCCTTCGACACCCTCTACGCCGAGGGCCAGCGCCGCTACGTCGAGTCGCTGTCGGCCTATGCGCGGCAGTTCCTCGGCCAGATGGAGAAGCCGAAGTACGAGCGCATCCGCGGCCTGTCGCCGACGATCGCGATCCAGCAGAAGAGCGCGGCGTCGAACCCGCGCTCGACCGTCGGCACCATCACCGAGATCTACGACTACCTGCGCGTCCTCTACGCGCGCGCGGGCGAGCAGCGCTGTCATCAGTGCGGCGGCGCGGTCGCCAAACGCTCGGCCGGCGAGGTCGTCGAGGAGCTCGCGACCCTGCCCGACAAGACCCAGGTCACGCTGTACGCGCCCAAGGCCGACAACCGCAAGGGCGAGTTCCGCGAGCTCCTGTCCGACGCGCGCAAGGCCGGCTTCGTCCGGGTCCGCATCGACGGCATGGTGATCCGCCTCGAGGACGTCGAGGCCCTCGACAAGCAGAAGAAGCACACGATCGAGCTGGTGATCGATCGCGTGACGATCAACCGCGGCGATCCCGGCCGCCTCACCGACTCGGTCGAGACCGCGCTGCGCGAGGGCAAGGGCAAGATCGTCGTCGACGTCGCCGGCGAGCGCACGCCGCGGGTCTACTCCGAGGACAACGCCTGCCCGACCTGCGGCATCGGCTTCCCCGAGCTGTCGCCGCAGTCGTTCTCGTTCAACTCGCCGCTCGGCATGTGCGTCGAGTGCAACGGCCTCGGCGAGCGCCTCCAAGCCGACCCCGCGCTGGTCATCCCCGACGACAAGCGCAGCATCAACGACGGCGCGGTCGCGGTGTGGGGCGACTCGGTCGGCAAGGACGCCGGCTGGACCGCCAACATCGTCAAGGCGCTGGCCAAGAGCTTCAAGATCGATCTCGCGAAGCCGTGGAACAAGCTCGGCGACAAGAACCGCGAGGTCCTGCTGTACGGCACTGGCGACAAGCGGGTCGCGGTCGAGTGGCAGGGCCGCCACTCGTCGGGCGAGTGGGCGATGAAGTTCGAGGGCATCATCCCGCAGCTCGAGCGCCGCCACCGCGAGTCGTCGAGCGATCGGGTCCGCGCGCACTACGAGGCGTTCTTCCGCGCGATCGCGTGCACGACCTGTCACGGCACCCGACTCCGGCCCGAGTCGCGGGCGGTGCGGGTCGGCGATCGCTCGGTCGATCAGGTCACCCGCAGCACGGTGCGCCAGGCCTACGACTTCATCGGCGGCCTGAAGCTGACCGGCGCCCGCGGCCAGATCGCGAGCGAGGTCCTGAAGGAGATCACTGCGCGCCTGACCTTCCTCCTCGACGTCGGCCTCGAGTACCTGACCCTCGATCGCGCCGCCGGCACGCTGTCGGGCGGCGAGGCCCAGCGCATCCGTCTGGCGTCGCAGCTCGGGTCCGAGCTGTCGGGCGTGCTGTACGTGCTCGACGAGCCGTCGATCGGCCTGCACCAGCGCGACAACGAGCGGCTGATCCGCACGCTGCACCGGCTGCGCGATCTCGGCAACACCGTCCTCGTGGTCGAGCACGACGAGGCGACGATGGAGGCCGCCGACTGGGTGATCGACTTCGGCCCCGGCGCCGGACGTCACGGCGGCATGGTGATCGCCGAGGGCACGCCCGATCAGGTCAAGGCGGTCGCGGCGTCGGTGACCGGCCGCTTCCTGTCGGGCGCCGAGACCATCCCGGTCCCGGCGACGCGCCGCATCGGCAAGGGCGCGATCGAGCTGCGCGGCGCCCGCGAGCACAACCTGAAGAACGTCGACGTCACCATCCCGCTCGGCGTGATGGTCGCGGTGACCGGCGTGTCGGGCGCCGGCAAGTCGTCGCTGATCAACGCGACGCTGTTTCCGGCGCTGGCGCGTCAGCTCCACCAGAGCCTCGATCGGGTCGGCCCCTACGACTCGCTCACCGGCCTCGATCTGATCGACAAGGTCATCGTGATCGATCAGAAGCCGATCGGTCGCACCCCGCGCTCGAACCCGGCGACGTACACCAAGGCGTTCGATCTGATCCGCGAGCTGTACGCCCAGGTCCCGACCGCGAAGACCTACGGCTACGCCGCCGGGCGGTTCTCGTTCAACGTCTCGGCCAAGCAAGGCGGCGGGCGGTGCGAGGCCTGCGAGGGCGCGGGCCTGCGCGAGGTCGAGATGCACTTCCTGCCCAACGTCTTCGTCACCTGCGAGGTGTGCAAGGGCAAGCGCTACAACGACGCGACCCTGCGCGTGACCTACAAGGACAAGTCGATCGCCGACATGCTCGACACGCCGGTCGACGAGGCCCTCGAGCTGTTCCGCCACCACAAGCAGCTCGGCCGCATCATGCAGACGATGGTCGACGTCGGCCTCGGCTACCTGTGCCTCGGCCAGCCGGCGACGACGTTGTCGGGCGGCGAGGCCCAGCGGGTGAAGCTCGCGCGCGAGCTAGCGCGGGTCCAGACCGGGCGCACGCTGTACTTGCTCGACGAGCCGACCACCGGCCTGCACTTCGGCGACGTGCGGCGCCTGCTCGAGGTCCTCGCGCGCCTGGTCGAGTCGGGCAACACCGTGCTCGTCATCGAGCACAACCTCGACGTCGTGAAGACCGCCGACTGGGTGATCGACCTCGGCCCCGAGGGCGGCGCCGCGGGCGGCGAGATCATCGCGTCGGGCACGCCCGAGGACGTCGCCGCGATCGAAGCCAGCTACACCGGCCAGTTCCTGCGGCCGCTGGTGAAGCCGACGCGGCAGCGACGCGCCGCCCGAGGCTGATCCCCGATCTTCGCTTCCGTGCTTCGCTCGGTCGCTCAACGCTCGGTCGCTCAACGCTTGGTCGACGCCTTCGCGCGCGGCGCCGGCTTGGACTGGACGCGGGCCTTGCGGGTCGTGGTCGCGGCACGCGCGGCGCGGGCCGACGGCGCCGCGGTGGCGCGGCTGGCCTTGAGCTGCAGGTTGGTCGACTGCTTCACATGATCGACGCTCTTGCGGGTCGACTTGCGCGACGGCTTGGCGCCCGGGGTCGCGGGCGGCTCGAGGACCGAGCCACCGCGGTTGCCAGCGTGGGTCCGAGCGTCCGGCCCCCGGACACGCTTGCGATCGGTGGCGCTGATGCCGACCAGCGAGGTGTCGACGCCGATGTCGCGGCGCTTGCGCGGCGGTCGCTTGGCCTTGGGCGGCTTGGCGGTACGAGCTTGCTCTTGGCGGAACGCGTGGGCCTTGGTGGTGGACATTGATCCAGGATAGCGGGACCCACGCGCGGCGCGCACATCGCCGGGCGCGTTTCACCTGGGGTCAGTACGCGACCGCGAGGCTCGCCGACGTGCCGAGCCAGCGATCGAGCGCGCCACCGACGTCCTGCGCCGGATCGCCGTCGCGATTGTTGCTCATCGCGCCGTTGCCGGTGAAGTCGAAGCCGACCTGGCTCATGCCACCGCGCAGCCGCAGGAGGATGTTCCGCGTGATCGCCGCGTCGAGGGTGACGTGGCCCTCGACGCCGGTGACCTTGGCCGCGCCGTACTCCGCGGGCGTCTGGATCGGCCCGGTGTTGCGGACCAACAGGGCCTGGGCCGCGAGGCTGAGCACCAGCCGCTCGGTGCCGATCGGCACCCGCAGCTGCGCGCCCGGCTCGATGATGCGGTAGTCGACGTCGGGCAGATCGAGGACGTCGCCGTCGGGCAGCGGGTTGCGATCGACGACGAAGGCGCGGCGGCCGTAGTTGACGCTCAGCACCACCGACGGCAGGTTCGGCGCATCGCCGATGGCGTAGCGGAAGCGCGCGCCGACCGACCAGTGGGTCTGCCGCGTCGGCAGCGCGACCTCGGGCGCCGCGTCGCTGCGGGTCACCAGCGAGAACACGCGCTCGTACTCGGCGTAGAGGCCGAGGCCGCCCGCGACGCTCTTGGGCGCCACGATCGCGAGCGGGTACAGCTCGAGCGAGACCCGGCCCGCGGGCACGAAGGCGCCCTTGTAGCCGTTGGGCGCTTGCTCGAAGTCGGCGCGCGACGAGAACGTCAGCGTGCGCTTGACCGCGGTGGCGCCGGTCTCGAGCACGATCCCGGCGCGGCGGAGCTCGCGCGGGTCGGCCCCGTCGCCCTTGCGCTTGCGCTTGCGGCTCCGGCGATCGTCGTCGTCGTCGTCGTCGTCGTCGTCGTCGTCGCGGCGACGCGCGGGCCGATCGTCGTCCTCATCGTCGTCGTCGGCGCGGTCGGCATCGTCGTCGTCGCGCCGTCGGCTCGGACGGTCGTCGTCGTCGTCGCCGCGATCGCGATCGAGGATCGCCGCGATCGTCTCGGTCAGCTCCTTGGCGACGTCGCGCTTGCCCGACGCGCCGAGCTTGGGGCTGCGCATCTTCACGACCATCGTCTTGGCGACCTTGCCCGCGCGATCGCGCAGCTTCACCCGCAGGACGTAGCCGCCGTCCTGGCGCCGCAGGCTCGGATCGATCACGACGTCAGCGCCGAGGATGCGGGCGACGTCGGCGATGTCGCGGGCCGACTCGCTGCCCAGGCCCTCGCGCCGCGCCACCTTCTGGTAGTCGTCGTCGTTGCGCAGCTCGTGCCCCTCGGCGACCGCGTCGTCGAGCATGCGCTCGAGGTCGCCGCTGTCGTCGCCGCGGACGCTGAGCACCACGATCACCCCCGCATCGGCGGTCGCCGCGGCGCCCGCGATGACGAGCGCCACCACGGCCAGGATGGTGACTCGACGCAGCTCCCTCGACATCGCGTCCATCACGTCGATGATGATGCAAGGTGCCTGCCGACGCTCGCAATCACGAAGTGCGCAGAAGTGCTCGCCTCCGAGTGCGTCGCAGCCGGGGGCGCGCCCCCCGGAATCGGCCGGCGGCCCCTTGCGCCCGCCACCGCATCATGGCGACTGTGGACCGCCCATGACCGACCACAACATCGACCGCAAGAACCTGCGCGTCACTGGCCAGCACCTCGCCGTCACCGACTCGAACGTCGGCATCTCCGGCGGCGATCCCGACGTCGTGGTGATCGTCACCCAGGCCTACGGACCGCGCGGCGACAACCTGGTCGGCGTGAGTGACGTCACGTTCGACGGCCACGCCGCGGTGACGATCAAGGTCCGCGGCGCCGGGCAAGAGGGCCTGGTCCACCTGTCGCCGATCCACGGCGACAACCGCAAGGAGGGGCTGACCGATCTGCCGCCCGGCACCGTGTGCGAGCTGCTGTGTCCGGTATCCGGACAGCCGCTCGATCAGGTCGGCGACGGCGAGGACGGCACCCCGGCGATCTACTACGCGCTCTACCTCACGCCGCAGCTGTCGCGCGGCTCGATGGTGATGGTGTCCAACGTGTGGGGCCACTACCACTCGCGCATCGTCGACAACTTCGAGCTGATCTCGGCGTGGGCCGCGACCCACGACGAGTAGCCGCGGTCACGGCGCGACGTAGACGACGTCGACGCAGTTGAGGCTCTCGGGCAGCGGGGACCCGAGCATCGCGCCGATGGTCCAGCCCAGGCACAGCGTGTTGACCCCGGGCGCCAGACCGAACGTGATCGGCACTCCGGTCGGCGTCAGCTGACGATCCGACGAGGTGCCGCACAGATCCTGCGCGCTGACCGGCGTCGGGATCACGGCGAAGCAGCCGGTCGGTCCGCGCGCGGTCAAGGTCACCGTCGGCGTCCGCACGACCAGCGGCGTCGTCGCCCGATCGAAGTCGGGGGCGCCGACCGCGGTCGGCGTCGCGTTGGCGGTGCCGCGGCCGGGATCGTCGACGCGGATGCGACCCTCGCCGCCGGCGCCGCCGTTGCCGACCGCCGCCGCGCCGCGCGCGCTCAGCCACTCGACCGCCGGCTGCACGATCGGCGCGCCCGAGTCGATCAGGATCGCGCCGCCTGCGCCGCCGCCGCCGCCCGCGCTCGACGACACCGTGCCCGGTCCGCCGTCGACCGTGACGTCGCCCAGCGCGGTGACCGTGATCGCGCCGCCCGCGCGGATCTCGATGGCGCCGCCGCCACCGCCGCCGACACCGCCCATGGGGCCGCCGAGGCCCAGGCCGGGGTTGCCGCCGCCGCCGCCGCCGCCGCCGCGGTTCACCGGATCGGCGATCGGCACCAGCAACGGGTTGCCGCGCGTCATCCCGCCGCTGCCGCTCGCGGTCGCACCGTCGGTGCCGAAGCCACCGCCGCCACCGCCGCCGCCGGTCCCGACCGCGGGTCCTTGCGCGCCCGGGCCACCGCCCGCCGCGCCGCAACTCGCGCCCATCTGCGGCCCGCCGCCGCTACAGCCGCCGAGGTTCGGACCGAGCGACGTGATCGATCCGTCGAGGCGGATCGGCCCGAACGCGGCGAGGCGCAGCCGCCGCGCCCCGGTCACTGTCGTGGCGCCGCTGATCGTGATCGACGAGTAGGTCTGGGTCTCGAACCGCGCCTCGGTCGAGACGATCGCGCCCCCGGTCAGCGCCAGCGGGTCGTGGCCGCGCACGAAGACGGGGATGGTCCGCCGCTCGCTGCCCGCGTTCACGCCGATGATGAGCATGCGCGAGTTGCCCTCGGTGAGCGCCGCGATCTCCGGAATCACGATCGCGAACGCGATCCGCCCGGTCGCGCCCGAGATCGCGGCGGGCTCGACCAGGCTCACGGGCGTGCCCGGATCGTCGGGCAGCCACGCCAGATCGATCGTCGCCTCGGACAGGAGGTGCATTGCCTCGATCGAGAACACGACCGGCCGACCGCCACCCGTGCCGACGCCTTCGTCGACCACCGCGGGCGTCACGCTCGTCAGCGTCAGCATCGTCGGGTCGGAGTCGACCGGCGCGTCGATCGGGAGGGGCGCGTCGACCGGCGCGTCGATCGTCGGGAGCCCATCGGTGTCGAAGATGATCGTGCAGCCAGCCGACGCGAGCGCGAAGGTGAGAGCGAGCCGGAAGCCAACGCCGAGGGTCATCGGGTCGAGCATATGCCACCTGGATCGAGCGGGGCGCACCTCCCGCAGATCTCCGGATCGATCGGAAAGCCCTCACGGTCGCATGGCTCGGCAAGGCGAACCTCCCTGTGCAACGCTGCGATCATGGCGCACCCTCCCGACCTCCGCGGCGTCCTCAAGTCAGGCAGGCAACCTGGTGTTCTTCCTCAGCCCGAGGCAGGATATCCACGCATGGCTCGTTGCGCTCTGTGCCAGCTCGTCGCCAGCCGAGGCACGCTGTGTGAGGCCCACGGTAAGGCCGTCGCACTGCGCGCGTTCACTGCCGAGCAGCTGGTGGTGACGCCGGCACGCGCGCCCGCCGCGACGCTGATCGATCCGTGGGGCAACCCGTTCTCCATCGACGTCGCGACTCACCTGGGTCGCTCGCGCGAGCGCTGCGAGATCACCCTGCTCCACCCGTCGATCTCGCAGGTCCACGCCACGATCCGACGGACCGGCGACGCCTGGCGGATCACCGACGAGAGCAGCCGCAACGGCACCCGCGTCGACGACGCCGCGATCACCGAGGCGCCGCTCCACGACGGCGCGCGGATCCAGCTCGGCGACCTGGCGATGTACTTCGTGTCGAGCGTCCTGCCGGCCCGCCCGGCCGAGGCCGGCCCCGGCCGCACCGCGCCGACCCGGCGCGACCTGATCGTGTTCCGCGCCGCGCTCGATCTCGGCAGCGGCGCGCGGATCGAGCTGTCGCAGCGGGTCGAGGGCGGCGTGCTCCGCGCCGGCGACGCCGCGATCGAGCTCGGCAAGCTCGAGTTCCGCTTGCTGCAGGTCCTGATCGAGACCCGGCAGGGCCACGCCGATCCGGACCAGGCCTACGTGACCTGGCAGCAGATCGCGGCCCGCCTCGAGTTCAAGTCGACCGAGGCCGACAGCGAGAACGTCCGCGAGCTGGTGCGCCGCGTCCGCCGCAAGCTCGCGACCGCGGGCGTGCCCGAGTTGCTCGAGTCCAAGCACGGCGTCGGCTACCGCATCACCGGCGAGCCCATCGAGTCGGTGTCGTGACCCGACATCCCGTCATCGCCCTCGGCGTCGTCGCCGCCGCGCTCCGCCTCCAGGTCGGCGCCGCCGACGCCGCGCCCCCGGCTCGGGTCGCGGTGCTGATCGGCGAGGTGCTCGGGGTCGAGCCCGACCAGGCCGACGCCCTCGGCGCGGCGCTCGCGACCGCGCTGAACCAGAAGCTCATGGTCGACGCGATCGGCGGCACCGACGTCGCGCGGCGCCTGCCGCCAGCCGGCCTGCCCGACGAGTGCCTGTCGACCCCCGCGTGCGTCGCCGATCTCGGCGCACGGCTCGACGCCGATCGGCTGCTGGTGCTGGCGGTGGTCCGCTCGGGCGCCGCGCTGCAG
Source organism: Myxococcales bacterium (assembly GCA_043737575.1). GTDB lineage: Bacteria > Myxococcota_A > Polyangia > Haliangiales > Haliangiaceae > UBA2376. The sequence goes on from JAYTAJ010001030.1 coordinate 10,903, forward strand.
ATCGACGCGACGATGATCGAGGTCACGACCGGCGCCGCCGCGCCGCGGCCGCGGCTGCAGCTGTCGGATCTCGGCTCCGCCGACGCGCTGTTCGCCGAGGCCGCGAGCCGCTACCTGCCCGACGCCGAGACCCGCGTGGTCGACGGCGGCGGCACCCGCCAGCCGCGCCGACCGATCCGCACCGTGGTCTGGGTGACCGGCGGGGTCGGCCTCGCCGCGCTCGCCGCCGCGGGGATCCAGGGCCTGTCGATCAAGTCGAAGTACGATCAGTGCAACACCGGGCGGGCCTGCGACGAGCCCGAGAAGCAGGCGCTGCATCGGCGCACCGTGATCGCCGACGTCACGCTCGGCCTCGGCCTCGCCGCGGTCGCCACCGCGATCGTCCTCTACGTCCGCACGCCGCTCGAGACCTTCGACGTCGAGCCGACGGTGGCGCCGACCGACGGCGGTGCCGTCGTCGGTGTCGGTGGTCGCTTCTAGACCAGGTATGGCAGCCTCGGAGAGCCGTGAGCTCCTGGTCTGCCCGACCTGCCACGCGGTGTTCCGTACCGGCTATCGCGCCTGCCCGCACGACGGCACGCGCCTCATGGCGACGACCACCGATCCGCTGATCGGCACCGAGATTTCGGGCCGCTACCTGATCGAGGCGCTGCTCGGCGACGGCGGCCTCGGTCGGGTCTACCGCGCGCGCCACACCCGCATGAGCCGTCGCTACGCGCTCAAGATCCTCTACGGCGATGTCGCGTACGATCCCAAGATCCGGGCCCGCTTCGCCAACGAGGCCGAGGCCGCGAGCCGGCTCTCGCACCCCAACGTCGTCGGCGTCGTCGACTTCGGCGAGACCCCCGAGGGCCTCCTGTACCTGGCGATGGATCTCGCCGAGGGCGGCTCCCTCGCCGACCTGATCGCCGAGCACGGCCGGCTGCCGCCGTACCAGGTCATCCGGATGTTCCGCGACATCGTGCTCGGCCTCGCCCACGCCCACGAGCGCGGCCTGATCCACCGCGACCTCAAGCCCGAGAACATCATCATCGAGCGCAAGGGCGGCCAGCCGCGCATCGTCGACTTCGGCCTCGCGCTGTTGCAGGAGCAGCAGACCGCGCGCGTCACCACGGGCGGCATGGTGATCGGCACGCCGCACTACATGGCGCCCGAGCAGGCGACCGGCGAGGCGATCGATCAGCGCACCGACCTGTTCTCGCTCGGCCTCGTGCTCTACGAGATGCTCGCCGGCCTGTTGCCCTTCGAGGGCCCCGCGCTCGAGGTCGCGCGGATGAACCTGACGATGCCGCCGCCGCCGTTCGCCGCGCGGGTGCCCGGCCTCGTCGTCGAGCCCGGCCTCGAGGCGCTGTGCATGCGGCTGCTCGCCAAGCGGCCCAAGGATCGGCCCGACACCGCGCAAGCGGTGCTCGCGATGATCGATCGGCTCGGGCCCCAGGGCGCGACCGGCAAGCTCGACCAGAAGCTCACGTGGATCGACGGCGCGACCGGGCCGACCGAGCTCGTCGCCGATCCGCTCGCCGCCACCGCCGACGACGAGGTCCACCTCGGCGACGCGCCGCCGCCGCCACCGACGCCGCGGGCGCTGACCGCGCCGCCACCGCCCGATGCGACCGCCGCGACCTCGCCCGCGGTGTTCATCCCGCGCACGCCGCCGCCGCCGCGCGCCGAGCCGTTCGATCCCGACCAGGACCGCGCGCGCGCTGCGCCGCTCACCACCCACGAGATCGTCGCGTCGGTGCGCGGTCGATCGCGCGGTCTCGCGATCGGCCTCGCCGTCGTCGGCGTCGCCGCCGCTGCGGTGATCACCTGGCGACTCGCACGCAGCCCCGCCAGCGATCCCGCTGCCGCCGTCCGCGCGCCCGCCGACGCGCCGAGCGTCGTCGCGATCGTCGACGTCGATGCCGCGCCCGCCGACGCCGCGCCCGCCGACGGCCTGGGCGTCTCGCCCATCGACGCGGGCGTCGTGGTCCCGCTCCCCGACGCCAGCGTCGCCTCGACCCGCGTCGTCGACGCCGCCCCGACCCGCCTCGTCGACGCCGCCCCGCGCCGCATCATCGACGCGCCCGCGGCGCCGCCCATCGACGCCGCCGTCGCGCGGCCGCCGATCGACGCGGGCGTCCCCCGGCCCCGCCCCGTCGACGCGGGCGTCGCCAAGCCGCCGCCGATCGACGCCGGCCCCGCCGCGCCCGCGGTGATCACCGAGTCGGTCGTGAAGTCGCAGTACCGCAAGGTCGGCACCGCGATCGACGCGCTCGAGCGCGCGGGCAAGACCGCCGCCGCCAAGGGCCTGCGCCAGCGCTGGTTCGATCTCCCCTACCTCGACGCCATCAACAAGCCCGAGCGCCGCGCCGAGTTCATGTCCCGCCTGCGCCTCCTCGAGCGAGACGTCACCCGCGCGCAGTAGCCACGTGATCCCAACAGGAATCGAACCTGTGACCTGCGGTTTAGGAAACCGCCGCTCTGTCCAACTGAGCTATGGGACCTCTTTAGATGGCGCCAGCTTAGCGCATCGTCGGCGCCCGCAGGCTAGCTCGTTGCCACGGCGTTGCCACTGCCGATCGCAACTACCTCGGCGACCGGCCGGCTGAAGCTCAGCCGCGCGCGAGGATCGGCGGCGGCGACCGCCGAGTCGGACCGCAGGTAGATCGCGGTCGTGGTGATGCTGGCGTGGCCGAGCACCGCGCGCAGCTGGCCGATCGGCATGCCCGCGTCCGCGGCGTGGGTGCCGAAGGTCGAGCGCAACGCGTGGAACGTGACCGGGCTGATCTTCGCCCGACGACACGCGCGACGCGCGAACCCCGACAGCTCGTCGGACTCCAGGAGCGCGCGTAGCTTGCCCTCCCTGCCCGCTCGCACCACGACCAGCCCGTCACCAGCCGCGCCCGTCTCGAGGCGCCAGCGGCGCAGCATGGCGGCCAGCTCGGGCGGCAGCGGGACGGTGCGCTCCTGATCGTTCTTCGGCGCGCCCTCCCACGACGAGAGCACCGCGATCGCCTCGGCGTCGAAGTCGACCGCCGACCAGCGGAGCGACGCGATCTCGCCCTTCCGCATGCCTGTGTAGATCGCGATCGCCGAGGTGATGCGGAACCACCCGCGGCAGGCGTCGAGGTACTTCGCCACGTCCGACGCCACCGCGATCGCCGTCGGCCGCTTCCGTGCGTGCGCCTTCTCTTGCTTCAGGCCCTTCGGCAGCTCGACGGCAACCGGGCGGCGACCGTGCTTCATGACCAGCCGGAACGTCGTCACCGCGTTGCGGATCGTCGCGGGCGCGAGCTTCCGGCCTTCGGCGTTCTTCTCGCCCTTCCGCCCTACCCTCTTGTCGACGAGCGCGGCGATCAGCTTGTCGACCGCGTCGGCGCCGATCTCGTGCAACGCCAGCGGGCCGACCAGCGGCAGGAGGTGTTGATCGAGGTGCGAGCGGTACGCCTCGAGTCGCGCCGCCACCCGCCGCGTGTCGCCGCCGCGCTGGCGCGATGCGACGAACGCGACCGACACCTCGGCGAAGGTGCGATCCGATCCGGGATCCTTGCGGCCCGACTTGATGTCGTCGACCTCGGTCTCGCGACGACGAACCGCGGCGCGCGCGGCGTCGAGCGTGGCGAAGGTCGCCGACTGGCGGCGGCCCGCGTGATCGAACCAACGGACGTGCCACGAACCGGACGGCAACCGACGGGGCTTGCTCATGGTGACGGGGTCCTTTCCGACCGTGGCGGCAGCGCCAGCCCGCGGTCTGCTTGATCGATGATCTCGACGCCGATCCGCCGCAGGTGTCCGGCGAGCGTCTGATGCTTCACGCCGAGCGCCCGCGCGGCGCGGCGCAAACTCGGGTGCATGGAGTAGGCGAGGATGCGCGCGCTCTGCTCGCGTAGCTCGTCGAGGTTGCGGCGCCAGCGATGGGAAGCGAGGCCGCGCAGCGAGCGCGCCCCGAGCGC
>JAYTAJ010001031.1:0-6502 GCA_043737575.1 Myxococcales bacterium
CATGAAGGATCACTTCGTGGTGTGCGGAGCCGGCTCGACCGGGCGCCACATCATCAACGAGCTGCTCACCACCGGGCACCGCGTGGTCGCGATCGACACCAACGAGGCCGAGCTGCGCGAGATCGCCGCGGCCTACCCCAAGGCCGGGTTCAGCTTCGTCGTCGGCGACGCCACCGACGACGACACCCTCGGTCAGGTCAACCTGGCGGCGGCCAAGGGCCTCGCCGCCGCGCTGTCGAACGACAAGGACAACCTCTACCTGGTGGTCGCGACCCGGCAGATCAGCAGCGCCGCGCGCGTCATCGCCCGCTGCTCGGAGCTGACCCACGTCGACAAGCTCAAGCGCGCCGGCGCCGACGCGGTGGTGTCGCCCAACTTCATCGGCGGCATGCGCATGGTGTCCGAGCTGGTGCGGCCGTCGGTGGTGAAGTTCCTCGACGAGATGCTGCGCGACAAGAGCGCGCCGATGCGGATCGAGGAGATCCTGATCGCGTCGGGGTCGCGGCTCGACGACGTGTCCTTGCGCGACGCCGACATCCGCGGCAAGCACGGCATGAGCGTGCTCGCGGTCCGGGCGTCGTCGACCGCGAGCTGGGAGTACAACCCGCCGCCCGAGCGGACGCTGCGCGCCGGCGCGATCCTCGTCGTGATGGGCTCGGCCGATCAGGTCCAGGGGCTGCGCAAGAGCGGCGACGCGTGACCCGCGGGCGCGCGCGACCTTGGGTCGATGTCAGCGGCGTGTAAGGAGTGAATCGGCGCGGCGCATCGCCGTCGATCCGAGCAACCGCTCACGTCAGGATCGTCGCCATGCTGCCCCGCCTCGCCGCCGTCGCCACTGCCCTCGCGCTCACGCTCACGCTGTCGACGTCCGCGGCGCGCGCCGACGACGAGCTGGCCGCGCTACAGCGCCGCTTCGCCGAGCGGACCGGGGCGACGCTGGTGTTCAGCCGCGGTGAGCTGCCGCGCGGCACCTGGTACGACCAGATGCCCGAGCTCGAGCGGGCGCCGCAGGTCGCGGCGGCGCGGCTCCTGGTCGCCGAGGCCGCGCGCTATCCGGCCGGCTGGCTCGGCACGCTCGGGCTGCGCACGGTCGGCGTGTTCGCCGCGCTGGTCAACGATCGCGGCGACGGCTTCCGGCCCTACGACGACGCCTGGCAGGGCTACCTCTACTACGGCGTGTGGAATGGCACCGACGGCATCGCCGCCGCGTACTACAGCGACGGCCAGCTGCCGCTGACGTTCCACCACGAGGTGTTCCACCACGTCGACGGCGCCGCCGGCTTCGAGCGCGACGACGCCCGCTTCGCCGAGGCGACCAGCGGCGCGCGTCCGTATCCGCCGCTCGCGATCGCCGCCGCCGACCTCGCCGCGCTCGCCGCGCGCGCCGGCGATCCGCTGGCCGCCACCGTCGGTGGTTACGCCGCGAAGGGCGCCGGCGAGGATCAGGCCGAGACCGCGCGCTGGTTACAGGCGCACCTCGCCACCGGGCTCTGGCAGGCTACGGTGCACCCCGAGTTGTCGGGCAGCCAGCGCATCCTCCACGTGATCGCCGAGTACGACGCGGCCGGCGGACCCGACGCGGCGTGGCTGGTCGACGTCGCCCTCGGCCGCGATCCGCAGCGCGCGACGTTCCGGACCGCGGTCGACATCGGGGTCCGCGTCGTCACCGATCGGATCGCGCCGCGCGGCTTCGTGGTGTGGGGCCAGGAGAGCGGCGGCGGCAACGCGACCTTGCGCGCCGACATCGCCCAGGTCGGCATCATCGCCGCGCGGCTCGGCGCGGTCGCGCCGCGGCTCGGCGCCACCGCCGCCGATCGCCAGGCCGCCGCCGCGCGGCTCCACGATCTGCTCGATCGCTACCAGGCGTTCATCGCGGCGCGGTGGTCGATCTCCGACGGCACCGCGCGGGCCTTCGCCGCCGCCCACGCCCGGGTCCGCGCCGAGCTGCCGTCGGGCCGCAAGCCGCCCGCGCCCGCGAACCCCTACCTCGCCAACGTCGACGCCGAGGTCACCGACGCCGCGTGGCGCGCCGCGATCCGCGCGGTCCAGCCCGCCACCGTCAAGATCGGCGGTGGCTCCGGCGTCAACCTCGCCGCCGACGGTCTGATCCTCACCGCCGGCCACGTCGTCGATCGGGTCGGGGCCAAGCTGACTGTCCGGTTTCCGGACGGCCGGCAGTTCGCGGGCCTCGCCACCCACGTCGACGCCGACCTCGACCTCGGGCTGGTGCGGCTCGTGGGCGCGTCGGGCCTGCCGATCGCCCAACTCGCCGCAGCGGCGCCCGCGCGAGGCGACGACGTCGTCGCGATCGGCCAGCCCGGCACCCGCACCCCCGACGGCGACGCCACCGGCTACCAGCCGTTCCACGTCTCGGTCGGCACCATCCGCGGCTTCCGCGCCGGCTCGCGCACTGGCGAGCAGCACCTCGGCCGCACCAAGCACGACGCCTGGACCTACTGGGGCCACTCCGGCTGCCCGCTGTTCGATCGGCGCGGCGCGATCGTCGCGCTCCACAACAGCTGGGACTCGTCGACCGCGATGCGCCACGCGGTGACCTGGGAGGCGCTGGTGCAGTTCGTCGCCGCCGCCCGTCGCTGACGTCCGACGTCCGGACAGCCTCGCCGCCCCGCCACGGTTGCGGTAGTCATCCGGACCGCATGGCCGACTTCTCTCACCTGCACGTCCACACCCAGTACAGCCTGCTCGACGGCGCGATCCGGGTGAAGGATCTGTTTCCCACGCTCAAGGCGCGCGGGATGGACACGGTGGCCGTGACCGATCACGGCAACATGTTCGGCGCGATCGATCTGTACACCGAGGCCAAGCAGCACGACGTCAAGGTCATCTTCGGCTGCGAGACCTACGTCGCCGCCGCCGATCTGCGCGATCGCACCAACCGCCGCAACTACCACCTGGTGCTGCTCGCCGAGAACGAGGTCGGCTACAAGAACCTGTCGTACCTGAACTCGATGGGCTACCTCGAGGGCTTCTACTACAACCCGCGCGTCGACAAGGCGCTCCTGCGCGAACGCCACGAGGGCATCATCGCGATGAGCGCGTGCCTGGGCGGCGAGGTCGCGCAGACCCTGGTCAAGGGCGGCGTCGCCGAGGCCGAGGCGGTCGCCCGCGAGTACGAGGACATCTTCGGCAAGGGCAACTTCTTCCTCGAGCTGATGCCGACCAAGACCCCCGAGCAGCAGGAGCTCAACGAGGCGCTGGTCAAGATGGGCGCGCGCCTCGACATGCCGCTGGTCGCGACCAACGACTGCCACTACGTCGATCGCGCCGACGCGGCGGCCCACGAAGTGCTCATGGCGATCCAGACCGGCAAGACCCTGTCGGACGAGAAGCGCATGAAGCACACCGTCGACAGCTACTACCTGAAGTCGCCGAGCGAGATGAACGCCGAGCTCGGCCACGTCCCCCAGGCGCTCGAGAGCACCGTCGCGATCGCCAAGCGCTGCAACGTCAAGCTCGACCTCGGCAAGACCCACCTGCCCAAGTACGGCGTGCCCGAGGGCCACAGCCTCGACAGCTACATCACCGAGGTCGCGCGCGGCGGGCTCGACAAGCGGTTCCGCCACCTCGCGGCTCGCGGCAAGACCTTCGATCCCGATCGCTACCGCGAGCGCCTCGCCGTCGAGCTGGCGGTGATCCAGAAGATGGGCTTCTCGGGCTACTTCCTGATCGTCTGGGACTTCATCAACTGGGCCAAGCTGCAAGGCATCCCGGTCGGTCCCGGTCGCGGCTCCGGCGCCGGCTCGATCGTCGCGTACGCGATGGGCATCACCGACATCGATCCGATCGACATGAAGCTGCTGTTCGAGCGGTTCCTCAACCCCGAGCGCGTCTCGATGCCGGACTTCGACGTCGACTTCTGCATGAACCGCCGCGACGAGGTCATCAAGTACGTCCAGGACAAGTACGGTCGCGATCGGGTCGCGCAGATCGCGACGTTCCACCAGCTCAAGGCCCGCGGCGTCATCCGCGACATCGCCCGGGTCATGGAGCTGCCGTTCGCCGAGGCCGACAAGCTCGCGAAGCTGGTGCCCGAGCCGGTCCAGGGCAAGAGCCCGCCGGTCAAGGAGGCGATCGAGTCGACGCCCGAGCTGAAGCAGCTCTACAACGACAGCCCGATCCACCGCCAGCTGCTCGACATCGCCGCCGCGCTCGAGGGCCTCAACCGCCACGCCGGCATGCACGCCGCCGGGATCGTGATCGCCGAGCAGCCGGTGTGGGAGTACGTGCCGTGCTTCCGCGGGCAGAACGGCGAGTTCATCACCCAGTTCGCGATGAAGGAGGTCGAGAAGGTCGGCCTGGTGAAGTTCGACTTCCTCGGCTTGAAGACGCTGACCGTGATCCAGACCGCGTGTCGGCTGGTCAACGAGCAGCGCAAGCTGCGCGACCCCGGCGCCGAGGAGTTCGACATCGCGCTGATCCCGACCGACGACGCCGAGGTCTACAAGATGATCTCGCGCGGCGACACCACCGGCGTGTTCCAGCTCGAGTCCAGCGGCTTCCGCGAGATCCTGAAGAAGCTCAAGCCCGACTGCCTCGAGGACATCGTCGCCGCGGTCGCGCTGTATCGGCCCGGTCCGCTCGAGGGCGGCATGGTCGACGACTTCATCGACCGCAAGCACGGCAAGAAGAAGGTCGAGTACCCGCACCCGTCGCTCCACGAGATCCTCGCCGACACCTACGGCGTGATCGTCTACCAGGAGCAGGTGATGCAGATCGCGCAGGTGCTGTCGGGCTACTCGCTCGGCGGCGCCGATCTGCTGCGGCGCGCCATGGGCAAGAAGAAGCCCGAGGAGATGGAGAAGCAGAAGCAGACGTTCCTCGACGGAGCGAAGGCCAAGCAGATCGACGGCAAGATCGCGGGCGACGTCTTCGACCTGATGGCGTTCTTCGCGGGCTACGGCTTCAACCGGTCGCACTCGGCCGCGTACGGCTGGATCACGTATCAGACCGCGTATCTCAAGGCGCACTACCCGCACGAGTTCATGGCGGGCCTGATGTCGTGCGATGCGGACAACATCGACAACATCGTGAAGTTCATCGCCGAGGCGCGCGCGATGGGCCTCGTCGTCGAGCGCCCCGACGTCAACGAGTCGCTGCTGGACTTCAGCATCAGCAAGCCCACCGGCGGTGGCGAGGGCAAGGTCATCCGGTTCGGCATGGGCGCCGTCAAGGGCGTCGGTACGAACGCGGTGGAGGCGATCATCGAGGCGCGTGCGATCGATGGCTCGTTCGAATCGATCTTCGATCTGTGCCGGCGCGTCGACACGCAGAAGTGCAACCGCCGCGTGCTCGAGCAGCTCGTCAAGAGCGGCGCGATCGACAGCCTCCCCGGTGTGCATCACCGCGCGAAGCTGCTCGCTGCCCTCGACAGTGCGCTCGAGCGCGGTGCGTCCGAGCAGCGCGATCGGCGCAGCGGTCAGACCTCGCTGTTCGGTCTGCTTGCACCGGAGCCTCCGAAGGGCAGCACCGACGTCCCCAAGATGGGCGAGACCTATCCGGAGATCGAGGAGTGGAGTCACAAGCAGCTCCTCGCGTTCGAGAAGGAAGCGCTCGGCTTCTACGTCTCGGGCCATCCGCTCGATCGATATCGCGGCGATCTGCAGCGCTACGCGAGCGCGACCACGGCCGAGTTCCTCGCCGGCCTGCGCAACGTCGGCACGCACTCGATCGGCGGCATCGTCAGCCAGTACCGCGAGATGATCACGAAGAAGGGCGACAAGATGGCGCGCTTCATGCTCGAGGATGCCGAGGGCACGCTCGAGGTGATCGCGTTCCCGAAGACCTTCGAGAAGGTTCGCCATGTGCTCGTCAGCGACGAGCCGATCCTGTGCTCCGGCGACGTCAAGAACGAGGGCAACAGCGAGGCGCCGGAGTGGAAGATGTTCCTCGAGACCTGCGCGCCGCTGTCGGAGCTGCGCCAGGCGAAGACCTCGCGCGTCGACATCCACCTCAACGCAGACACGTTGACCCACGACATGGTCGCCGAGCTCAAGACGATCCTCGCGAACGCGACGCGCGGGAACTGCGCCGCGGTTCTCCGCATCAAGATTCCGCAGCGCTCCGAGACGATGGTGCTTCTCCCCGAGGCGTGGGCGCTGTCGCCGACCGAGGATCTCCTGACCCGGCTCGAGCGGCTGTTCGGCGACCGCGTCGCGACGCTCGCCTGAGCCAAAACTACCGGGGGCCCCTCATCCCGGACTATCGGCTACATCAATCCAGGCCGAGCTTCACGAGGTCGTCCTCGTCCAGTCCGAAGTAGTGCGCCGTCTCGTGGAGCACGGTGATCCGGATCTCCTCGGCGAGGTGATCTTCGTCGGTCGCGAATCGCTCGAGGCTGCGCTTGAACAGCAGGATGTTGGTGACCGACGGCGTCGCCGTTCCGTCGTCGGGCATCGCGGTGCCCTGGAACAGTCCGAGGGACCGCGGATCGAAGCCATCGGCGACGATGTCCTCGGACGCGACGTCGTCGATCAGGATCGGG
>JAYTAJ010001032.1:0-2852 GCA_043737575.1 Myxococcales bacterium
AGCAAGGTCGAGCGCGGATCGGCGGCGATCGCCATGCGAATCTGGAGCAGCGCGGTGGTGCGATCGCCGGTGCGCAGCGCGCCCTCGGCGCGGCGGTAGTACGCGAGCGCGCGCGCGTTCATCGATCGCGCGGGATCGATCGGCCCGGGCGGCGCGGGCGGCGGCGTCTTCGGTGGTAGCGGCGCGGCGCCGACCGACGTGAACGCCATCGGCGGATGGGTGCCGGGCGTGCCCCGCGGTGGTGGCGACGGGATCTCGACCAGCTTCTGCGAGTCGCGGCGCGCGCGCAGGTAGTTGGCGGCGGCCTCGGGCGATCGCAGCGCGGCGTAGGCGCTGGTGATGCGCGAGTACATGCGGACCAGGCGATCGAGATCGCGGGTGCCGAGCGCCTTGCGCGCGAGGTCGGGGTGCCGAGTCCGCGCGATCGCGTGGTAGGCGTTCTGGATCGCCTGGCTCGACGCGCTCGGCGCCATCTCGAGCCACTCGAAGTGGCTCAGCGCGTCGGCGCGCGGCTCGACGTCATCGAGCCACGCCAGGATCTGCAGCGCGGTCCACGCCACTAGCTCGCCGCCCGCACCGCACCGGGGGCGCCGTAGATCTGCAGCTCGGCCTCGCGGCCGATCCCGGTGTCGGCGTCGCGGGCGCGGACGTGGAGCAGCCCGTCGGTGTCGACCCGGAACGTCACCTCGATCTTGACCTCGCCGCGGCGCCGCGGCGGCAGGCCCTCGAGCACGAGCTGGCCGAGCGGCTCGTTGTCGCCGAACTTGCGGGCCTCGCCGCGGCCGCAGTCGATCACGACGCGGGTCTGGTGATCGTGGGCGGTCGAGAAGGTGCGCGAGCGCTCGATCGGCGTCGGCAGGTTCTTCTCGAGGATCGGCTCGCTGTAGCCACCCGCGGTCGAGATGCGCAAGGTCGCGGGGGTGACGTCGAGGAGGATCGGCCGCGCCGGGGTCTTGGCGTTGACCCACGGCACGCCGCCGTGGGCGAGCGGCGACAGCGCCGCGGTCGGCACCGCGTCGCGGGTCGCCATGCCGCCGCCGCGGAACAGCGTGCCCGCGAGGCTGCCGGCCTGGATCGCGGCGCCCTGGGCGACGACCTCGTCGGGGTTGATGCGCAGCGCCGGCTCGCGGCCGAACAGCTCGGCGAGGCGGCGCCGCACCAGCGGCACCCGGGTCGAGCCGCCGACGCACACGATCTCGGTGATCGCCGACGTCGGCAGGCCGGTTGCGGTGAGGACGTTGCGGGTCAGATCGATCGTGCGGTCGACGTAGCCGCGGATCAGATCCTCGAGCTGCGCCCGGGTGAGGCGGAACGGCAGCCCGAGGGTGCGGCCGGCCTGGGCGCCCGTGGTGATGTGGAGGCCGCCGATCGTGCCCTCGGCCGCCTGCTCGTCGGACAGGTGGATCTTGATCTCCTCGGCGGCGAGGGCGAGGCGGGTCATGAGGCCGGGGTCGCGGCGCGGATCGACGTGGAGCTGGCGGTTCATCTCGGCGGCGAGGAACTCGGCGATGGTGCGATCGATGTCGTCGCCGCCGAGGAAGAAGTCGCCGTCGGTCGCGAGGACCTCGAACACCTCGTCGCGGATCGCCAGGATGCTGACGTCGAAGGTGCCGCCGCCGAAGTCGAAGACCGCGACGATCTCGTCCTTGCGCTGACCGAAGCCGTAGGCGAGCGCCGCGGCGGTCGGCTCGTTGAGCAGCCGCAGCACCTCGAGGCCGGCGAGGCGGCCGGCCTCCTTGGTGGCCTGGCGCTGGGCGTCGGTGAAGTTCGCGGGCACGGTGATGACGGCCTCGGTGACCGCCTGCCCGAGCTGGCGCTGCGCGCACGCCTTCAGGTAGCCGAGCACGTGGGACGACACCTCGGGGATGGTCAGGCGGCGGTCGCGCACCGCGATCACCGGCTGCTGGTTGGTGCCCTCCTCGACGGTGAACGGCAGGCCGGTCAGGGCCAGCTGCACCAGCGGCGAGCGGACGTTCTGCCCGATCAGCCGCTTGGCCGAGTACACCGTCGACGCCGGGTGATCGGCGCGCAGCGCCTTGCCCGCGAGGCCGACCACGACGTCACCGTTGTCGGCGAACGACACCACCGAGGGGTGAACTCGCTCGCCCGCGCTGCCGAGCGCGAACTCGACTCCGGTCGGCGTGGCGACGGCGATGACCGAGTTGGTCGTGCCGAGGTCGATGCCGACTGCGAGCCCCATCGCGGCCAGTATCGAACAGCGCGGCGGCGTTTCGCTAGTGTTTGTGCCGGGCTTGCGGCTGCGCGCGACCCGCTTCACAGTGCGGCGATGTCGGGACTGTTCGATCCGTTTCGTTTCCGCAACGGGGTGATCGCGCCGAACCGGATCGCGCTGGCGCCGCTGACCAACCAGCAGAGCCACCCCGACGGGACGCTGTCGGACATCGAGCTGGCGTGGCTGGTGCGGCGCGCGCTCGGCGGCTTCGGCATCGTCACGACCTGTGCGGCGTTCGTGGCACAAGATGGCAAAGCGTGGCCGGGCGAGCTCGGGGTCGATCGCGACGATCAGGTGGCGCGGCTCGCCGAGCTGGCGGCGGCGCTGCGTGCGGGCGGGGCGCTGCCGATGGTGCAGCTGTTCCACGGCGGCACCCGTGCGCCGTCTGAGATCAGCGGCTCGCGGCCGTGGAGCGCCAGCGAGTACGTCGAGGATCGGCCCGGCTACGAGGTGCCGCGGGCCGCGACCGAGGCCGATCTCGACGGCGCGATCGAGGCGTTCGCGGCGGCGGCGGCGCGGTGCGCCCGCGCCGGCTTCGCGGGGGTCGAGCTCCACGGCGCCCACGGCTACCTGCTGTCGCAGTTCCTGTCGACGACGATGAACACCCGCAGCGATCGCT
>JAYTAJ010001033.1:0-6500 GCA_043737575.1 Myxococcales bacterium
TCCACGCGCCGGCCGCCGCGCCGCCGTGCCGCGACTGCCACGCCGCGCAAGCGCAGAGCGCGCCGCGCGCCCACGCCGACGCGTGCAAGACCTGCCACGACCCGCACGCCACCACGCTCACCGCACGCGCGACGTGCACGACCTGCCACGCCGATCGCGCCATCGGTCCGCACCAGCCTGTCGCGTGCGCGAAGTGCCACCGCGCCCACGGCCCCGGCGGCGTCGCGTCGCCGCCCGCGTGCACCACCTGCCATGCGCGCGCCGCCCTGCCCGGCATCCACGCCGTCGGTGGCCACCAGACCTGCGCCGACTGTCACGGTGCGCACCGCCCGCCCGCGAGCGATCGCGCGAGCTGTCTGCGCTGCCACGAGGCCCAGCGCGATCACGAGCCGACCGCCGCGACCTGCGCCGGCTGTCATCCCTTCGGCGGCTGACGGGTCGAGAGCGGAAACACCGGGGCGGTGCGGCAGGCGTCGGACTGGCCGCAGCGCCGGTTGTGGAAGACGACGTCGGCCATCACGTCGCGGAAGGCGTCGGCCAGGCGGGCCTCGACCGCGGCGCGCGCGTCGGGCGTGACGCCGGCCAGATCGGCGGCGGCGGCCGCGAACATGTCGGGGAGCGCGAGCACGTCGCCGTCGAGCCAGCCGCTGGTCTCGCCCACCAGCGCGTCGGCCTCGCCCCACACCGCGACGTCGGGCCGGCAGCTCTCGCGCCGCCCGCACGCCTCGGTCTTGCGCAGCCGCGTGACGAAGATCAGCTCGACCAGCTCGCGGCAGGCCGCGCGCTCGAGGCTGGGGGCGTAGGCGCACGCGCCTGCGACGATGCGGCCGAGTAGCGACGGCCACGACTCGCGTCCAAGGCAGAGCTCGTACATGGGATCACGCCAGCAAGCCGATGACCATGATCGCGATCAGGCCGGCGGCGAACGTGGTCCAGAGCAGGACATGGAGGACGAGGGGGCCGGGGTAGTCGAGCGGCGTTCGCATGCACCGACGGTGAAGCAGGGGCCGTGCCACCGCTGGCGGTCGCCGCGCACGCAAATCTTGCAGCGCCCGCCGCCGCGCGGGCCGCCGCACGCAAGGCTTGCGCGCCCGCCTCACCTGCGGGCCGGCACGCGGCTTGCGGAGGATGGGCAGCGATGTCGATGCAGAGATTTCGTTACGACGACGACGTGGTCCGCAAGTTCGTGGTGGCCACGCTGGTGTGGGGCGCGGTCGGCATGTTGGTCGGGCTCGTCATCGCGCTCCAGCTCGCGGTGCCGTCGCTCAACACGGCCCCGTACCTGACGTTCGGCCGCCTGCGCCCCCTCCACACCAACGCCGTCATCTTCGCCTTCGCCGGCAACGCGATCTTCGCGGCGGTCTACTACTCGAGCCAGCGCCTGCTGAAGACGCGCATGTGGAGCGACCGCCTGAGCCGGTTCCACTTCTGGGGATGGCAGGCGATCATCGTCGCCGCCGCGATCACGCTGCCGCTCGGCATGACGCAGGGCAAGGAGTACGCCGAGCTCGAGTGGCCGATCGATCTGGCGATTGCGGTTGTCTGGCTAATCTTCGCTGCGAACTTCTTCTGGACCCTGGCGAAACGCCGCGAGAAGCACATGTACGTCGCGCTGTGGTTCTACATCGCGACCATCGTCACCGTCGCGATCCTGCACGTCGTCAACAACCTCGTCATCCCGGTCTCGCTGACGAAGAGCTACCCGATCTACGCCGGCGTCCAGGACGCGGTGATCCAGTGGTGGTACGGGCACAACGCCGTCGCGTTCTTCCTGACGACGCCGTTCCTCGGGCTCATGTACTACTTCCTGCCCAAGGCGGCCGAGCGGCCGGTGTTCTCGTACCGGCTGTCGATCCTGCACTTCTGGTCGCTGGTCTTCATCTACATCTGGGCCGGTCCCCACCACCTGCACTACACCGCGCTACCGGAGTGGGCGTCGACGCTGGGGATGGTGTTCTCGGTGATGCTGTGGATGCCGTCGTGGGGCGGCATGATCAACGGCCTGCTCACGCTGCGCGGCGCGTGGCAGAAGGTCGCCGAGGAGCCGGTCCTCAAGTTCTTCGTCGTCGGCATCACCTTCTACGGTATGGCGACGTTCGAGGGCCCGATGCTGTCGGTGAAGAGCGTGAACGCGCTCTCGCACTACACCGACTGGAACATCGCCCACGTCCACGGCGGCGCGCTGGGCTGGGTCGGCTTCATGACGTTCGGGATGGTGTACTGGCTGGCGCCGCGGCTGTTCCAGACGCCGCTCTTCTCGAAGAAGCTGGCGACGACGCACTTCTGGATCGCGACCATCGGCATCGCGCTGTACGTCGTCGCGATGTGGGCGGCCGGCATCACGCAGGGCCTGATGTGGCGCGCCTTCGACGACACCGGCCACCTCCAGTATCCCGACTTCCTGCAGACCGTGAATCGCATCAAGCCGATGTACTTCGTGCGCGCGCTCGGCGGCGCGCTCTACATCGCGGGCATCGCGCTGTGCATCTACAACGTGTGGAAGACCTGGCAGGCGCGGCCCGCGACCTACGCCGAGCCCGAGCTCGAGGCGCCGGCCCTGGCGCGGATCGCCGCCGACGCCGGCCCGGAGCACTTCCACCGCCGCTGGGAGGGGCTGCCGCGGCTGTTCACGATCCTCACCGTGATCGCGGTGGTGGCGGCGTCGGCGTTCGAGTTCGTGCCGACCTTCGTCATCGACTCCAACGTGCCGTCGATCGCCGCGGTCAAGCCGTACACGCCACTCGAGCTGTACGGCCGCGACATCTACGTCCGCGAGGGTTGCTACAACTGCCACTCGCAGATGGTGCGGCCGTTCGTCGACGAGGTCGCCCGCTATGGCGACTACTCGAAGCCGGGCGAGTTCGTCTACGATCATCCGTTCCAGTGGGGCAGTCGGCGCATTGGCCCTGATCTGGCGCGCGAGGGCGGGCGGCGCAGCGGCGCCTGGCACGTCCACCACCTGCGCGATCCGCTGTCGACCTCGCCCGGCTCGATCATGCCCGAGTATCCGCACCTGTTCCGCGACGCGGTCCCGTGGGACCAGCTGGCGGGTCGAGTCGACGCGATGGTCACGCTGGGCGTGCCCTACGACGCGGCGGCGCGGCGCGACGCTGCCGGCCTGGCGCGGGCCCAGGCCCAGGCGCTGGCCGACGCGATCGTCGCCGAGGGCGGGCCGACCGGCCTCGAGCGCCGCGAGGTGATCGCGCTCATCGCGTACCTGCAGCGCCTCGGCCGCGACACCGCCGCTCCGGCGCCGGGAGGCAAGTGACATGCGGCTGTCCGAGCTGATCGCCAACCTGACGCCCGCGACCTACACCTGTATCGGGCTGGTCCTGTTCATCGCCGTGTTCGCCGTCATCGTGGCGCGCACCTACTGGCCTGGTTCCGCGGCCCAGCAAGAGCGTGTCAATCGGCTGCCGCTGGAAGGAGACGAGTCGTGAGCGACGAGCCCCGCATCATCGGCCACGAGTACGACGGCATCCGCGAGTACGACAACCCGCTGCCGTTCTGGTGGTCGGCGATCTTCGTCCTCTCGATCGTCTTCAGCGCCGGCTACTGGGTCTACTACGAGTTCGGTCCCGGCGAGACCGAGCACGCGCGCTTCGCCGCGGACTGGAAGCAGCACGAGGCCGACGTCGCCGCCGCGACCGCGCGTGCCGGCCTGGTCGTCACCGAACAGCTGTTGTGGGAGTGGACCCGCGACGCCGACACCGTCGCCGCGGGCCGCGCGATCTACACCAGCAACTGCGTCGGCTGCCACCTCGAGGATGGCCGCGGCAAGACCGGCGCGAACCTGACCGACGGCTACCAGATCCACGGCACCACGCGGATGGAGCTCTACAGCACCGTCCACGGCGGCGTGCTGTCGAAGGGCATGCTGGCGTGGGGCGAGATCCTGCCGCCGCGCGCGGTCGCGACGGTCGCCGCCTACGCGATCACGCTGCGCGGCACCAACCGCCCCGACGGCAAGCACCCCGAGGGCGCCCGTGTCGAGGCCTGGCCGAAAGTCGCGCCGTGAGCGGGGCCGGCCAGGTCCTGTCGACGATGGACGAGGCCGGCCATCGCATCCTCCTGCGCCCGCGTCCGGCGCCCGGACGCTTCCACACCTGGCGCGGGGTCGTCGCGTGGGCGCTGATCGTGCTGTTCGTGACGCTGCCGTTCGTCCGCATCGGCGGTCGCCCCGCGTTCCTCATCGATCTGGTGCAGCGCGAGCTGGTGCTGGGCGGCGCGGTGTTCCGTCCCACCGACGGCGGCGTGCTGATGCTGCTCGGCCTCACGGTGGTGCTGGTCGTGTTCTTCACGACGCTCCTGTTCGGGCGGGTGTGGTGCGGCTGGTCGTGCCCGCAGACCGTCTACATGGAGTGGGTGTTCCGCCCGCTCGAGCGCCTGCTCGAGGGTGGTGTCGGCGGCCAGCGCGGGCTCGACGCGGCGCGCGGCTGGCGGCCCCGGCGCGTCCTCAAGTACGCCGTGTTCGCGGTGCTGTCGATCGGCGTCGGCAACGTGTTCCTCGCCTACTTCGTCGGCGTCGATCGGCTGGCGAGCTGGGTCCAGCAGTCACCGTTCACCCATCCCGGCGGCTTCCTGGTCATGGCCGCGGTGAGCGCGCTGATGTTCGTCGACTTCGCGTGGTTCCGCGAGCAGATGTGCATCCTCGCCTGCCCGTACGGCCGACTGCAGACGATGCTGATCGATCGGCAGTCGATGGTGGTCGGCTACGACGTGCGGCGCGGTGAGCCGCGCGGCAAGCGCGGCAAGTCACTGCCCGTGATCGGCGAGGCGCCGCGCGGCGACTGCGTCGATTGCAAGGCCTGCGTCACCACCTGCCCGACCGGCATCGACATCCGCGACGGCCTGCAGATGGAGTGCATCGGCTGCGCCCAGTGCATCGACGCCTGCGACACGATCATGGACAAGCTCGCGCGGCCGCGCGGCCTCATCCGCTACGCGTCGCAAGACGTCCTCGCCGGCAAGCCGCGCCGCTTGCTGCGGGTGCGCACGTTCGTCTATCCGATCCTGGTGGCGATCTCGGCCGCGCTGCTGATCTGGCAGGCCGGCGATCGGCCCGACGCCGACGTCTGGGTCCTCCGCGGCGACGGCCCGGGATTCGTCGCGCTCGACGACGGTCGGGTGTCGTCGCAGCTGCGGCTGCGGGTCGAGAACCGCACCGGCGCGGCCCGCCGCTACACCGTCGCGATCGACGACGCGCAGCTCGAGCTGGTCGCGCCCCACGCGCCGATCGAGATCGCGGCGGGCGCGACCGCGGTGATCCCGGTGGTCGCGCTGATCGATCGCGTCGACTTCCGCGGCGGCGAGCACCCGATCGCGCTGCGGGTGCGCGACGACGCCAGCTTCGACCGCACCCTCGCGGCGACGTTCCTCGGCCCCGACCAGGCGGTGACGCCGTGACCGCGCCGCGCCGCTGGATCGTCGTCGTGATCGCGCTGCTCGGCGTCCACATGACCGCGGTCGGCGTGCTGATCGTGCAGAGTCGCGGCCTGGCGCCGCGGCTCATGCCCGACGCCTACCGCCGCGCGATGGAGCACGACCAGACCCTCGCCGCGCTCGCGGCCAGCGCCGAGCTGGGCTGGCGCGCCGACGCTCGGCTGGCGTCGATCGACGCCACCCACGATCGCGTCGTGATCGAGCTGACCGACGGCCGCGGCGCCGCGGTCGCGGGCGCCCAGGTCCAGGTCTCGGTCCGCCACGCCAGCCGCGCGACCGGCACGACGGTGATGCTCGAGGACGAGGGCGCCGGCCGCTACAGCGCCGCGGTGACCGCCCAGGGCCTCGGCGTCAACGTCGTCGACGTGCTGGCGCGCCGCGGCGGCGATCACTTCGCGGCGGCGCGGACGGTCACCCGCGCCGAGGCCGCGCCGTGACCGCGATCCTGGTGGCGGTGCTGGTCGCCGCGGTCGCGGGCAGCGTGCACTGCGCCGCGATGTGCGGCCCGATCGCCGCGGTCGCGATCGGCAGCCGCGGCCGGGTCACCGCCGCGGTCGCCTACGCCGGCGGTCGCCTGATCGCGTACGTCACGCTCGGTGCGATCGCGGGCGCGCTCGGCGCCGGCGTCGATCTGGTCGGCGAGCTGCTGGCGTTCGCGCGGCTCGCGATGATCGCGGCGGGCGTCGGCGTGGTGGCGTGGGGCGCGTGGTCGCTGGCGCGCGCGCTCGGCTGGGCGCGGTCGTCGTCGACCAGCGGCGCGACCCGGCCGATGCTCCACGCGATCCGCCGCAAGCGCCCGGCGTGGCGCGGCGCGCTGGTCGGCGTGCTCACCGCCGCGTTGCCGTGCGGCTGGCTCTACGCGTTCGTCGCGGTCGCGGCCGGCACCGGCGCGCCGCTCGCGGGCGCCGCGGTGATGGCGACGTTCTGGCTCGGCTCGACGCCCGCGACCCTCGGCGGCGGCGCGGTGCTCCGCCTCCTGCACCGCGCGATCGGCCGCCGCGCCCCGGTCGTGGTCGCGGTGATGCAGATCGCGATCGGCGCGCTGGTGCTGGTCGCGC
>JAYTAJ010001034.1:0-2848 GCA_043737575.1 Myxococcales bacterium
CGCGTCGACCAGGGCCCGGATCGCCCGAGCCAGCAGCTCCGCTGCTGCCTCGGGCGCGTCCGCGCCGCGGACCACGGCGAGCCGCGCCAGCGCCTCGGCCGCGATCAGCGCCGGCCCCGCCGCCGCCCGCACCAGCGCGGCCTCGCCGTCGGCGCGCTCCCCCAACGCGAGCAAGCTGTCGCCGAGCGCGAGGGCGGCCGCGGCGTCGTCCGGCTGCGCCGCCAACAATGATTCGAGCCGCGCGATCGCGACCGCATGCGCACCCGCCCGCGCCGCCGCCGCGGCGGCCGGCGCGAGCACGTCGGCGTTGCGCGGCGCGATCGCGAGGGCGGCGGCCCACGCCCCCGCGGCGGCGCTCGCGCCCGCGGCGTCGTCGGGCCCGCCGATCCGATCGAGCAGGCGGGCCCGCGCGATCGCGGCCTCGAGCTGGGTCGCGCCGTCGCCCGCCGCCGCCGCGACCCTCGCCGCCTGCTGGTACGCCGCCTCGGCGGCGCCGACGTCGCCGCGCCCGGCCGCGACCACCGCCGCCGCGAGGTGCGCCGCCGCGATCGGCGCCGCGGCTTGCGCGCTCGCCACCAAGGTCGTCGCGGCGCTCAGATCGCCGAGCTGATCGCACGCGATGCGCGCGGCCCGCGCCCAGTCCGCCGAGGCGGCCGCCAGCGCCGCCGCGATCGCCGCGCGGTCACCGACCGTCGCCGCGGCGCGGGCGGCGCGGCCCTCGAGCACCGCGACCAGCTCGCGCCAGCGCGCCTCGTCGGCGTAGCACTCGATCAGCGCGTCCTCGGCCTCGCGGTTGCCGGCGCGCTGGGCCAGCGCACGCTGGTACAGCGCGGTCGCCGCGGGCGGATCGATCACGCGGTACAGCCGCGCCGCGGCCAGCGCCGCGAGCGCCGCGCCGTCGCGATCGCCGTGACGGCTCGCGACCTGCGCCACCGTCGCCAGCCGCGCCGCCGCCTCGCGGGTGTCGCCCTCGGCGAGCGCGATGCTGGCGAGGGCGGCGTGGGCGGCGACGAACTCCGGCCACCGCGCCAGCGCCTGGCGCGCCAGCTCGCGACCGTCGACGAACCAGCCCGGCCGCGCCGACGCCACCGCGAGGATGCGTTCGAGCAGCGCCGGCTGATCGGGCCCCGCCGCCGCGAGCAGCGCGCGGTAGCCGCGCATCGCATCGTCGAGCTGGCCCTTGCGCAAGAGCTCGTCGGCCGAGCCCATCGCGGCGTGGGCCAGGGCCCAGGCCTGACCGAGGACCGGCGGCGCCGCCTCGTCGCCGTCGCTGGCCAGCTCGATCGCGATCGTGCCCGCGGTGATCGCGATCCGCGTGAGCCGCGCGTGATCGTACGCGGGCA
The DNA here is from genome assembly GCA_043737575.1 of Myxococcales bacterium. Lineage (GTDB taxonomy): Bacteria > Myxococcota_A > Polyangia > Haliangiales > Haliangiaceae > UBA2376. The sequence continues at coordinate 1,344 of JAYTAJ010001034.1, forward strand.
GGCGCCAGCCCGCGGCGGGCAAGAGTCGCCACAGGACCGCGCTCGCCAGATCGAGCTCGAGCTCGAGCAGGCCCGCGACCCGGATCGCCTCGGGCCCGCCGTCGCCGCCGCCCAGCGCGCTCGCGACCAGCGCCTCGACGATGCGCTGCGCGATCAGCGGCCCCGGTGTCGGCAGGTGGCCGTGCACGCGCACCGCGCCGATCAGCGCGCGCACCACCCGGCCGCGCGGCACCAGCGCGATCTGGAAGCTGACGTCGGCCGACGCCAGGCCGTCGGCGATCCCGGCCGACGCGACCAGCACGCCCTCGCCGATCCGCACCCGCAGATCGCCGATGCCGGCGTGGGCCAGGGCGTCGCGCCGCGCCGCCACCGCGCGATCGATCGCGGCCTGATCGGTGCGGAGCTGCAGTCGATCGAGCCGGGTCCGCCAGCGTTGCCAGCGCGCCAGCTCGGCGCCGACCTCGACGCCCGCGGGGGGCGCCAGCGCCAGGCGCTCGACCGCCAGCGGCCCGAGCGTCACGCCGCCCGCGAGATCGGGCGCCAGCTCGACGACACCGCGATCGGGATCGGGCACCAGACGGAGCGGGGACGTCACGCGCGCGTACCGTACCCTACTTTGCCGGCAGGCTGCGCCGGTCCCAGGGTCCGCAGATACCCAGCTACATCATCCGACGCGCCGGCCGAACGGAGGTGTGTGCGATCCTCCCGCCTGTCCGTCCTCGCGTTCGCTTCCGTCGTCGCCGCCGCCTGCGGTGGGGAGCCCGCGTCCCTCGACACCACCCTCCAACCGGTCTGGAGCAACGGCGACTTCGAGACCGACGTCATCGGCGCGACCCCCAGCGGCTGGGCGGTCGGCAACCACCAGAACCCCGCGATCACCGATCTACGGCCGAACCCGCAGACCCTCGCCAGCCTCAACCTGGCGAACGGCGGCACCGCGATGACGACGATCGTCGGTGGCGCTCCCGAGTCGCAGCTCGATCCCGACCTCGGCACCCTCGGCACGCTGCGCTTTCCCAAGTACGGCCAGCGCGCGACGCGCCTCAACTACGGGAGCGTGTCCGCCAACGGTCGCAACGCCAACGTCAACACGTTGAAGCAGACGATGACGGTCAGTCTCGGCGACGTCGATCCGGTCGATGGCAAGGTCCACGTCCGCTTCGCGGTCGCGCCGATCCTCGAGAACCCCGGCCACACGTTCACCCAGCAGCCGTACTACTTCGTGCGGCTGCAGAACCTCACGTCGAACACGACCATCTATCAGGACTTCAACGCCAGCGGTCAGCCCGGCGTGCCGTGGAAGAACTTCACCAACCCCGCGGGCAACGCGGCGCAGTACACCGACTGGCAGCTGGTCGACGTCTCGCCCGGCAACGCGCTCCTCGCGGTCGGCGATCAGGTCGAGCTCACCGTCATCGCCGCGGGTTGCTCGCTGGGTGGTCACTGGGGCCGCGTCTACGTCGACGCGGTCGGCTCGGGCGTGCCCGGGTTGTACGCCTGGGGCA
>JAYTAJ010001035.1:0-6493 GCA_043737575.1 Myxococcales bacterium
GGGCGGGCCGCGGGTCGGCGAGCTCGACGAGGAGATGGTCCACGAGACCCGCCGCGGCGAGACCTTCCTGCTCGGCGCGACCACCTGGCGCGTCGAGGACATCACCCGCGATCGGGTGATCGTGTCGCCCGCGCCTGGCGAGCCCGGCAAGATGCCGTTCTGGCGCGGCGACGGGCCCGGCCGCCCGGTGCAGCTCGGCCGCGCGGTCGGCGCCTTCACCCGCCACGTCGACGAGCTGCTCGCCAAGCACGCGCCCGAGGTCGCCGCGGCGTCGCTGCGCGACAGCCACTGCCTCGACGCGTACGCGGCGCAGAACCTGGTCGCCTACGTCCAGAGCCAGCGCGACGCCGCCGCCGCGGTGCCGACCGATCGCACGATCGTCGTCGAGCGCTTCCGCGACGAGCTGGGCGACTGGCGGGTCTGCATCCTGTCGCCGCTGGGCGGGCGGGTCCACGCGCCGTGGGCCCACGTCCTCGGCCGCCGCCTCGAGGATCGCCTCGGCTATCCGGTCCACCCGGCCTTCACCGACGACGGCATCGCGCTGCGCTTCGCCGATGGCGACGAGCTGCCCGAGCTGGCCGAGCTGTTCCCCGCCGCCGACGAGATCGAGGAGCTGGTGGTCGGCGAGCTGGCGCGGTCGGCGCGCTTCGCGGGCGTGTTCCGCGAGAACGCGGCGCGGGCGCTGCTGTTGCCGCGGCGCCGCCCCGGCCAGCGCACGCCGCTGTGGATCCAGCGCCAGAAGTCGCAGCAGCTGATGGGGGTCGCGCTGCGCTACCCGTCGTTCCCGATCGTCCTCGAGACCTACCGCGAGTGTCTGCGCGACATCTTCGATCTGCCGGCGCTGCGCGACCTGCTCGGCGCGATCGAGCGCCGGGAGATCGCGGTCGAGGCGGTCACCACCGATCGGGCGTCGCCGTTCGCGACCTCGCTCGCGTTCGACTACGTCGCCAGCTTCCTGTACGAGGGCGACGCGCCGCTCGCCGAGCGCAAGGCCCAGGCGCTCACGCTCGATCGCGCGCTGTTGCGCGAGCTGCTCGGCGAGGGCGAGCTGCGCGAGCTGCTCGATCCGCTCGCGATCGAGGAGGTCGAGGACGAGCTGGCCGGCCGCACCGAGGCCCGGCGCGCCCGCACCGCGGCCGAGCTGTCCGACGTCCTGCGCCGGGTCGGCGAGCTCGACGTCGCCGAGCTGACGACCCGCAGCGCGCCCGAGCTGGGCGCGATCGACGCGGCGCTGGCGCAGCTGGCGGCGGCGCGCCAGGTCGTCGCCGTGCGCATCGGCGGCCGCGAGCGCTGGATCGCCGTCGAGGACGCGGCGCGCTACCGCGACGGCCTCGGCACGTTGCTGCCGCCGGGCCTGCCCGCGGCGCTGCTCGGGCCGACCGAGGGCGCGCTCGCCAGCCTGTTCGCGCGCTACGCCCGGGTCCACGGGCCGTTCACGCTCGACGAGCTCGTCGAGCGCTGGGCGCTGCCACGCGGCGCGGCCCAGGCGTTGGCCGACGCCGCGGTCGCGACCGGGGCGCTGGTGCGGGGCGCGCTGCGCCCGGGCGGCACGCAGATCGAGCTGTGCGACGCCGAGGTGCTGCGGCGGATCCGACGGCGCACGCTGGCGCGGCTGCGCAGCCAGGTCGCGCCGATCGAGGCCGCGGGGCTGGGGCGGTTCTTGCCGCGGTGGCACGGCCTCGGCGCGGCGCGGCGCGGGCTGACCGCGCTGCGCGAGGCGCTGGCGCAGCTCGAGGGCCAGGCGCTGCCGTTCGGCGAGCTCGAGGCCCGCATCCTGCCCGCGCGCGTCCTCGACTTCTCGCCGCGCATGCTCGACGAGCTGGGCGCGATGGGCGAGCTGGTGTGGATCGGCCGCGGCGCCAGCGGGCCCACCGACGGCAAGGTCGCGATCGTGCGGCGGGCGAGGGCGGCGCTCCTGGTGGCGGCGACCGCGCTGGCCGACGACGCGCCGCCGCTGCAGCACGCGATCGTCGCCCACCTGACCCAGGCGGGGGCGTCGTTCCTGGTCGCGATCGAGCTCGCGGTCGCGGGCCATAGCCGCAACGACGTGCGCGCCGCGCTGTGGGAGCTGGTCTGGGCCGGCGTCCTCACCAACGACACCTTCGCGCCGCTGCGCAGCCTGCGCAGCAAGGGCACCAAGCGCGGGACGTCGCCGCAGGCGAGCTTCGGCGGCCGCTGGTCGCTGGTCGCGTCGCTGGTCGCGGGCCCGCCGCCGAGCGACACCCAGCGGCTCCACGCGCTGGCGGTGACGCTGCTCGATCGCTGGGGCGTGGTGTCGCGCGAGGCCGCGCTCGCCGACGGCGTGCCGGGTGGCTTCGCGGCGCTGGTCCCCGTGCTCGACACGATGGAGGAGTCGGGGACGGTGCGGCGCGGCTACTTCGTCGAGGGGCTGAGCGGGCGGCAGTACGCGTGGGCGGGCGCGATCGATCGGCTGCGCGCCGAGACCGCCGCGCGGACGGTGACCGTGCTCGGCGCCAACGATCCCGCGAATCCCTACGGCACGATCCTGGCGTGGCCCGACGCTGCGGGCGGAGCGCGACCGGCGCGCCGCGGCAGCGCGTCGGTGGTGCTGGTCGATGGCGTGCCGGTCCTGCACCTCGAGCCCAAGAGCGGCAAGCTGCTCACCTTCGTCGGCGCGACCGTCGACGACATCGAGCATGCGATCACCCGCGGCCTGCGCGAGGTCAGCGGCGTCGCGCGGCGATCGCTGGTGGTCGAGACCGTCGACGCCGAGCCGGTGCTGCTGTCGCGGTGGACGACCGCCTTCGACTACGCGGGCTTTCGCCGCGACTACCGCGGCTTCGTGTCGGTGCCGGGCGCCGCCTCGCCCGCGCTCGCCGCGGCGAAGGTCGCGCCGGTCGCCACGCCCGCGGCGGTCGAGGTCGAGGAGGCCGACCAGGTCGACGATCCCGACGAGCTCGACGACGGCGGCGAGGACCTCTAGTGCCCGAGGGCGACAGCATCGTCCGCGTCGCCACCGCGCTGCGGCCGCTGCTGGTCGGCACCGCGCTCACGCGGGTCGTGACCGGCGGCGTGGTGCGGCCCGATCTCGCGGGCGCGACCGCCACCGCGGTGACGTCGCTCGGCAAGCACCTGCTGATCGACCTCGATCGCGGCTGGCAGCTCCGGGTCCATCTCGGCATGAACGGCCGCTGGCGACGCTACCGCGCGCCGCGCACCGCGCCCGCCAGCGCGTCGCTGGTGCTGGTGACGCCGACCGACGAGCTGGCCTGCTTGCTCGCCCGCGACGTCGAGCTGACCGCGCGGCGCGATCCGCGGTGGTCGCGCGCGATCGCCGCGCTCGGCCCCGACGTCCTCGCCGCCGACTTCGATCCCGCGATCGCCGCGGCGCGCGCGCGAGAGACCGGCGCCACCGCGATCGGCGTCGTGCTGCTCGATCAGCGGGTCGCGGCGGGCATCGGCAACGTCTACAAGTCCGAGACGCTGTGGCTCGAGCGGCAGAGCCCGTTCACGCCCGCCGCGGCGCTGTCCGACGCCACGCTCGCCGCGCTGTTCGCGCGGGCCCGCGAGCTGATGTCGCGCAACCTCGGGCCCGGGCCTCGCGTCACCCGCGCCGGTCCCCGCGGCGGTCGCTCCCCCGATCAGCGCTACTGGGCCTACAACCGGGCCCGGCGGCCGTGCGCGCGATGCGGCACGCCGCTGGCGACCGCGGTGCAGGGCGCGCAGCTGCGCCGCACCTATTACTGTCCCGCGTGCCAGGCCTGATCGGGCGAGCCCTCGAGGACCGGGACGTCGCCGTGGCGCTGGCCGTGGCGCGAGGTGAGGAGCGTCGCGCCCATCGCGACCGCGACGCTCGCGAGATCGGTCGCGGTGATCTGGACGTGGGCGAAGCGCGCGCGCACCAGCTCCTGGAACCGCGGCACCAGCGAGGTGCCGCCGAGCAGCGCGACCTGGGCGACGTCGACGTCGCGCCAGCCCGCCCGCGCCAGGGTGTCGTCGACCGCGGCGAGCGCGCGCACGAACAGCGGCTCCCACACCGCCTCGGCCCAGCGCCGCTCGATGACCACGTCGATGTCGCGGCCCGCGTGGTTCTCGACGTAGGCGTCGCGCATCATCAGCCGGGCCTCGGTCGCGGTCGACAGCGACCGCTTCACCGACTCGCAGCGCTGGAGCAAGAGCTGGCGGCGGACCACGTCCTTCAGCAGGTCGAAGCGCGCGCGCTTGTAGATGCTGCCGGCCACCGCCTGGACCATCGCCTCGTCGAGATCGTCGCCGCCGAGGAACGGATCGCCGCCGATCGCGACCGCCTGGAAGCGGTGGCCAGCCTGGATCATCGCGGTGACGTCGAAGGTGCCGCCGCCAAAATCGCAGACCAGGGTGCGGCGCGGCTCGAGGTTGGCGTGGAGGCCGAGGGCGAGGGCGCCCGCGATCGGCTCGGCGATCACCTCGAGGATCTCGAGGTGCGCCAGCCGCGCCGCCTTGTACAGCGACGCGTGGTAGCGCGCACTCGCCACCGCCGACGCGGTGACGACCATGCGCCGCACCTGGGCGCCGAACCGCTGCTCGGCGAGGGTGCGGACCCGATCGAGCAGGGCCGCCGCGATCTGCTCGACCGCCCAGTCCTGGTTGCGCAGCTTCAGCACCACGCCGCCTGCGGCCGTGGCCGCGATGCGGTACGGCACCGTCGGCGCCAGGCGCCGCATCGCGCCGTGCTCGCCGAGGTCGCTGCCCATCAGGCGCTTGACCGACACCACCGTCGCCGCCGGCTGCGCCGCCAGGAGGCTGACCGCGGCGCGACCCACCAGCGGCGGGCCGCGCTCGGGGAGGTGGACCACCGACGGGATCATCGGGTCGCCCGATTCGACGACCAGCTCGACGCGGCCGTCGACCAGGCAGCCGGCCGACGTGTAGCAGGTGCCAAAGTCGACACCCAGGATGATCTCGCGCGTCACCATCCGGATATCGGACGGAACCCGGAACCGGACAGGCCTACAGCGTCACCTCGCCGTGCATTCCGGCCGGGCGGCGCGGAACAGGTGGGCGAAGCCCTGCAGGCCCGACAGGTCCGGACCTATTACGTCGCAGAATTGATATTATGTAAACTCCGGCCCTGGCTTCAATAATCTGAAATCACAGAGCTTTCAGGCGCCGCTCTCAGCTCTCGCCGCCCAAGGCCTCGGCGCCGATGAGCGTCCGCGCCGCCGACAGCAGATTGATGTCGGTCGTGCCCGCGCCGAGCTCGAGCAGCTTGGCGTCCCGGGCCAGCTTCTCCAGGTGGTACTCCTCCATGTAGCCGTAGCCGCCGTGGAGCTGGATCGCGGTCAGCGCGCCATCGACGCACAGCTGCGAGCACAGCGCCTTGCTGGCGTTCACGTAGGCCGGATCGCGGACGCCGGTCTTCTGCATCCACGCCAGCCGGAACACCGTGTTCTCGACGGTCTTGAGCTTGAGGTACAGGTCGGCGACGTGGAGCTGCACCGCCTGGAACGCGCCGATCGGCCGCCCGAACTGGCGACGCTCGCGCACGTACGCCACCGACTGGTCGTAGCAGCGCTCGAGGATGCCCCACGCCATCGCCGGGATGCCCGACCGCTCGGTGCCGAGGCTGTCCTTGGTGTCGGCGCGACCGCCGCGGCCCTTCTCGCGGCCGCCGAGCAGCCGGTCGACGCCGGCCTCGACATCGTCGAAGAACACCTCGCTGGTCGGCGAGTCGCGCATGCCCATCTTCTTGAACGCGGGGCCGACGGTCAGGCCCGGCATGGCGCGGTCGAGCACGAAGGTCGCGAGGCCCTGCTCGCTCGGCGGCTCGCCGCGGTCGATCCGCGTGTACACGACGAACACGTCGGCGCCCGGGCCGTTGGTGATGAAGGTCTTGCTGCCCCTGATGCGGTAGCCATCGCCCACCGGGGTCGCGGTCGTCATCATCGAGCCGAACGCGTCGGAGCCGGCGCCGGGCTCGGTCAGGCACCACGAGCCGATCTGCTGGACCGTCACCAGCGGCACGCCCCAGCGCTCGATCTGATCGGCGGTGCCCTTGGCGACGATCGCGCCGCCGGCCAGGCCCATCGACACGCCCCAGCCCATCGCGAACCCGGGCGACACCCGCGACAGCTCCTTCACGAACACCGCCATCATCATCGGATCGCCGCCGAACGCCTTCTCGGCGTCGCCGCCGTCGCCGCCCGCGCGCAGCTTGGCGATGCGCTTCTTCGCCGCGGCCTCGGCCAGCGCGCCGACGCCGAACGTGGTCGACAGATCGCGCATCAGGCCCCACGGCATCTCGGCACCGGCCTCGAGCGCGGGGATGCGCGGCGCGAGCTTCTGCTCGCACCACGACCGGACCATCTTCTCCACCATGCGGCTGGCTTCGTCGAGAGCGAACATGCGGCGACGGTACTCCAGCTGCCCGCGGCGCGCGCTTTTGGGTCGGCGCGGTGCGCTACGCGCGCAGCGCGCCGACTACAGTCCCGCGGCCAGCCGCTTGATCTCGTCGCCGGTCAGGCCGCTGCCGGCCTCGATCGTCACCGCCGCG
>JAYTAJ010001036.1:0-6489 GCA_043737575.1 Myxococcales bacterium
CAGACCTCGCCCTCGGCGCACGCGACCGGCGGATCGTAGACGCCGGGCGAGCGACACTGCTCCCAGCCGAACGCGGTGCAGCGGTTGGGGCAGTCGTCATCGTCGTCGTCGTCCCCCGAGCCGTTGGGGCCACAGGCGGGAGACAGCGCGACGAGCATGAACAAGAGGACCAGACGACGCATGGCGCGGACGTTCCGCCGAGACGCCCGGGGGCGGAAGTGGACATCGTCTGTCGCGGGTCCCGTGGCGGTCACTGCCCGAGCTCGCGCCGCACGAGCTGCGCGCCGTCGGCGAGGGCCCGCAGCTTCTCGCGGGCGCAGGTGCGTGGCAGCTGCTTCAAGCCGCAGTCGGTGGTGAGGGTGACGCGCTCGGGCTCGATGTGGCGCAGCACCTTGCGGATGCGCTCGGCGACCTGCTCGGGGTGCTCGATCTCGAGGGTGCGCACGTCGATCACGCCGGCGGCGATGCGCTTGTCGGCGGGGAGCTGACGCAACAGATCGGCGTCCTCCATCTCGCGGCACGCGAAGTCGAGCACGTACTCGTCGACCGCGACCTCGAGGTAGTGCGGCAGGATCGCGCGGTAGCCGCCGGCGGTCATGCCCTCGAGCTTGTTGCCCCAGGCATTGCCGAGGCAGAAGTGCCACGACGTGTGGACGGTCGTGCGATCGATCGCGCGCATGGTGCGATCGACGATGTCGTTGACCCAGGCGTAGTCCTTGTCGCCCGACAGGTACGGCATCCACGCCCCGAGATCTTCGAGCTGGACGTGGTGACAGCCGGCGTCGATCAGCTCGTGGATCTCGGCGGAGAACACGTCGGCCAGCGCGCGCGACAGATCGTAGCGATCCTTCACCGGGCCGCCGCGGAAGTGCGCGAGCGTCGACAGCTGCACCGGTCCGGCGCCGACGCAGGCCTTGATCGGCCGGGTGGTGTGGCCCTGCGCCCACTGGTAGAGCAGCGCGAGCCGCGCCGGGCCGCGCTCGATCGGGCCGACCACCGCGACGCCGCCGGCCTGGTCGAGGGCCCAGACGTCGCGGCCCTTGGCCTTGCCGCGCGCGGGGTGCGGCAGCTTCTCGGGCGAGAACCCACCGGTGCGCTCGAGCCAGTACCACAGGAACGAGCCGATCCCCATGTGGTAGTCGTCGAACCACATCTGACCGTCGGTGAGGAGATCGAGGCCAGCGTCCTCCTGATCCTTGATCACGGTGCGCGTGGCGTCGTGGAACGCCTCGGCATGCGAAGCGATCTTGAACGCCTCGAGCACGTCCTTGCCGGCGAGCTGCTGGGTGAACCAGGCCGGACGCGGATAGCTGCCGACCATCGTCGTGGGGAGGATCACCATCGCGCGAACTCTACGCCTGCGGCGTGCGGCGCGCGGGCTTACCCGCGCTTACCGCAGTCGGGTTAGACTGCGCGCGATGGCTGCCGGGGATGTGCTCGACGAGACCGCGACCAGCGGGGTGCGGCCGCGGCGCGCGGGCGAGAGCTTTCGGCCGGGCGATCAGATCGGCCGCTACGTCGTCGAGCGCCTGCTCGGCGCCGGCGGCATGGGCGTGGTGTACGCGGCCCACGATCCGGATCTGGATCGCCGCATCGCGGTGAAGGTGCTGAGGGGCGACGCCTCGGACGAGTCGCGGACGCGGCTTTTGCGCGAGGCCCGCGCGATGGCGAAGCTGTCCCACGCCAACGTCATCACGGTCTACGAGGTCGGCACCGCGGGCGACATCGACTTCGTCGCGATGGAGCTGATCGAGGGCGGCAGCATCGCCGACTGGCTGCGCGGCGAGCGGCGACCGAGCCGCGAGGTCCATCGGCTGTTCCGCGCCGCGGGCCGCGGGCTCGCCGCCGCGCATGCGTGCGGCCTGGTGCATCGCGACTTCAAGCCGGCCAACGTGCTGCTCGGGCGCGACGGCAAGGTGGTCGTCACCGACTTCGGGCTGGCCCGGGCGTTCGAGGCCGATCCGCTGGCGGCGACCGCGACCGCGCCCGCGGGCCCGGCGGCACGGGTGACGCCGGTCGCGCTGCCGGTCGGCGTGTTCGCGCTCGATCAGACGATGAACGCGACCGCGGCCGACTCGACGGCGCGCCGCCTCCGCCTCGACTCCGCCGATCTGTCGAGCCCGCTGACCCGTACTGGCGCGCTGCTCGGCACGCCGGCGTACATGGCGCCCGAGCAGTTCGCGGGCGAGAGCATCGGGCCGGCCGCCGATCAGTTCGCGTTCGCGGTCGCGCTGTGGGAGGGCTTCGCTGGCGAGCGCCCGTTCCGCGGCGCGACGCTCGACGAGCTGCGCACCGCCGTCGGCAAGCCGCCCGACGAGATCGGCAAGGTGCCGCGGGCGCTGCGGCCGATCTTGCTGCGCGCGCTGGCGCCGACGCCGCAGCAGCGCTGGCGCGATCTCGACGCGATGCTCGCCGCGATCGATCGCACCGAGCGGCGGCCGCTCCGGCTGGCGGCGCTCGGCGCGCTGGTGCTGCTCGGCGGGGGCGTCGCCCTCGCGGTCGCGACGCGATCGCCGGATCGCGCGGTGGCGCCGTCGGTCGCGGCGTGCGCGTTGACGGACGCCGATCTCACGACCGCGTGGTCGCCGGACATCGCCGCGCGCGTGACGCGACACTTCGGCGACGCCCCCGACTGGATCAAGGCGCGCGGCGCGATCGACGAGTTCGCGGCGGCGTGGCGGACCGAGCGTGCCGCGGCGTGCGCCGAGCCCGACGCGGTCAGCCACCACGGCCGCGTCGCGTGCCTGGCCGGGCTGCGCGACGAGCTGGCGGCCGCGACGTCGCTGCTCGAGCAGCTGCCGGTCGAGGCGCTGCGCGGCCCTGGCATGCGCGATCTGCTGGCGCAGCCCGCGGTGTGCCGCACCGGTCGGCGCGCCGCGATGCCGCCCCTGCCCGCCGATCCGCAGCTCCGCACCGCGCTCAGCGAGATCGTGCGCGACAGCGCGGCCGCGCGCTTCACCGCCCGCGGTGGCGACGCCAAGGCCGCCGCGACGCTGGCCGAGGCCGTGGTCGCCACAGCCCGGCAGCTCTCCTATCCGCCGGCGCTGGCGATCGCGCTCGAGGCCCAGGCCAGCGTCATCCACATCGGCGGCGACTGCAGCGCCGCGCTGCCGCGCTACGCCGAGGCCGCGACCGCCGCCGAGGCCGCGAGCGCCGACGGCATCCGCGCGATGTCGCGCATCGGCCAGCTCGAATGCGGCATCCGCACGTCGTCGGACCTCGCGCAGATCCAGCAGTACGCGAGCCAGGCCGACGCCGCGATCCTGCGCGCGGGCAACGACGCGATCCTGCGGGCCGCGCTCGACCTGACGCTGGGATCGGTCGCGGCCGAGACCGGCGATCTCGACGGCGCGATCACCCGCGCCGTCGCCGCGCGCAAGACGTTCCTCGAGCATCACGACGCCCGCCGCGCCGCCCGCGCGCTGAGCGCCGAGTCGTCGTACCGCACGCTGCGCGACGGCCCCGGCAACGCCGAGGCGCTGCAGCTCGCGCGCGACAGCTTCGCCCAGACCGTCGAGGCGTTCGGCGACGGCCACCGCTCGACCGAGGACGCGCGCCTCGAGCTCGGCCTGCGGCTCCTGTCGGTCGATCCCGCCGAGGGCCGCGCGTTGATCGCGACCGCCGAAGCCCGCCGCCCGCCGACGCCGCCGCCGGCCGACGCGGTCCGCCGCCGCGGCCGGGTCCGCGCCAGCGACGGCACCGTGCTCGGCGACGTCACGATCTACGCGGGCGTCGCGCTGGTCGCGACCTCCGACGGCGAGCCGATCGCCTACGAGCCCGGCGCGCTCGCGGTCGGCCGCGCCGACGCCGACGGCGACTTCGACCTGATCACCACGCCGGGCGCGATGATCTACGCGGCGGCGCCGGGCTGGCGCTCGCTGCCGACCCGCGCCGCGGCCCGCGGGCCGCTCGACGTGCGGCTCGAGCGCGCTGGCCGCGCCGACATCCACGTCTCCGCGCAGCACCCGACCGCGCCGTCGGGCGCCGAGCGCGCGGTCGAGCTGGGCGCTCGCGTCGCCGAGCTCGCGGTCACCCTCGGCCACATCGACGGCAACCGGGTCTACCAGAGCTACAGTCGCCGGACCGCGGCGGACCAGTGGGTCGTCGAGGTCGCGCCGGCCGGCCGCATGCAGGTGGCGCTGGTCGCGAGCAGCGGGCTCAACGACATCATCCTGGTCGGCGGCGAGCACCTGATCCGCGCGGGCGGCACCACGCCGGTCGAGCTCGCCGTCGATCTGCGCGGCCAGGTGATCGACGTGATCGTGCGCGCCGATCGCGCCGCGACGATCCCGACCGCGCAGCTGATCGCGTTCGCGGGCCGACCGCGCCGCCTGCCGCGCACCAACCTCGACGTCTACAAGATCTTCGGCAAGCACCCGCGCGCTCACTTCACCAGCGCCGCGCCGGTCGTCGACGCGACCCGCACCCAGGCCGGCGCCGCGCTGTACCAACCCGGCGACATCCACGGCCGGCTGGCGGCGATGGTGGTCGGCCCGACGACGATCTGCGCGCTGCCGCTGGCGGGCGACGTCCGCGACGCCACGTTCATGCGCACCCTCGCCGCCGCCGACGACCTCGAGATGCGCTGCACCGTGGTCGAGATCGCCTCGACCCCGGGCGTGCAGGCGTTCGTGATCGAGACGCCGCCGATGAAGCGGCGACCGCCGACGCCGCCGGCGCCGCCCGCGCCACCGTCGGTGCCGTAGCTACGCGCCGACGTTGGGTTGAGCGCGCAGGGCGGTGCCGTGGGGCCTGACCCGCGCTCGGGGGTTCGAGCTCACACCGAGGTGGGTAGCTACGAGCCCGGGATCAGATCGATCGTGTCGCCCGCGACCTTCTTGCCGCGCATCACGCGGTAGTCGGCGCCCCACTGCTCGACCATCGCGGTGTCGTCGCCCGACGAGGCGTAGAGCCACCAGCGACAGCGCTCGACCGTGCCCTCCGGCTTGGTCGCCTTGACGCCGAGCAGGTTGCCGAGATCGCCGTGCAGCTTGCACGTCGCGTTGCCGCGCTTGTCGAGCGTGAAGCGGGCGTCGCCGATCACCAGCACCTCGGGCGGATAGCCCGCGACGTCGGTGTCGTCGGGTTGCAACAGCCGCACGACCGCGGTGCCGACCCGCTCGATGCCGACCACGCACCAGGTGACGTCCTTGCCGTCGACCATCCGCGCGCCGACCCAGCGGTGGCCGTCCTCGTCGTAGTCGATCACGCCCTCGCACAGCAGATCCTTGCCATCGACGGTCATGACGTCGCCGACCCGCAGCTCGCGCAGGCTGCGCTCGTGCAGCACGTCACCGGTCGCGGCCGGCAGCGCGCGCGGCGCAGCGCCGCCGCTGCCGATCGCGCGGCGCTTGCGGGTGTTGCCGTACGCGACCGCGCCGCCGAACGCGGCGATCAGCGCGGCGATGATCAAGATCGCGAGCATCGTGCGTGGCGACTGTACAGGAAGCCGGGCTAGCACGCTTGGCGCACCGCGGCGAAGACGCTCGGTGGTCCGGTCGCCTTGACATGGTGCGACGCCACTCGCTACACCGTGCGCGACGCGGTGCTCGCGTCGACGTTCCCCTGGAGGATCCATGGTTGCCGTGCAAGCTCAGGACGACCTGCGCCGCGTGCTCGACGATGACGGACGCGTGCTGCCTGGTGCCCGTGTCCCCGACGTGTCCGATGAGCAGCTCCGCAAGATCTTCGACGTGATGTCGCTGGTCCGCATCATGGACGATCGCATGATGCGGCTGCAGCGCCAGGGCCGCCTCGGCTTCTACATGAAGTCGATCGGCGAGGAAGCGTCGCACTTCGCGGTCGCGCCGCTGCGCGCCAACGACTGGGTCTACCCCAGCTACCGCGAGCAGGGCGCGTGGTTCTGGCGCGGCTACACGGTGAAGCAGTACATCGATCAGCTGTTCGGCAACGCCAACGATCCGGTCAAGGGTCGGCAGATGCCGGTCCACCACTCGGCCAACTGGTTGAACCTGGTGTCGATCAGCTCGCCGGTCGGCACCCAGATCCCGCAGGCGGTCGGCTCGGCCTACGCCGCGAAGGTGCTCGGCAAGGACGACGTGTCGATGGTGTACTTCGGCGAGGGCACGTCCTCGACCGGCGAGTTCCACGTCGGCATGAACTTCGCGGGCGTGTGGAAGGCGCCGGTCGTGTTCGTGTGCCGCAACAACGGCTGGGCGATCAGCGTGTCGGCCGCCAAGCAGACCGCGGCCAAGACCTTCGCCAGCAAGGCGATCGGCTACGGCATGCCCGGCATCCGCGTCGACGGGAACGACATCCTGGCCGTGCTGCAGGTGGCGCAGGAAGCGATCGATCGCGCCCGCGGCGGCGAGGGCCCGACCTTGATCGAGGCGCTCACCTACCGGGTCCAGGGCCACTCCAGCTCGGACGATCCGTCGGTCTACCGCGATCCCAAGGAGCCCGAGATCTGGGAGAAGCGCGACCCGATCAACCGCATGCGCGCGTACCTCCAGCACCGCGCGCTGTGGG
>JAYTAJ010001037.1:0-6487 GCA_043737575.1 Myxococcales bacterium
GGCTTCACCGGCACGTTGACCCCCGCCGCGCTGACCTTCACCGGCACGACGCACCTTCGCGGCGTGTGGCTGCCCGACTGCCCGATCGATTCGCGGCGCGGCGCGAACGCGGGCCACACCGAGACGAACCGCGCGCAGCTCGTCGGGCCGACCGGTGCGATCTCGGCGACCGGTTACGGCGTGAGCCGCGTCGCGATGTCGCCGACGTCGTGGTCGCACATCACGCTCCCCAAGGCGCTCACGGCCAGCGAGACGACGACGGGCGCGAGCTACGAGACGTGGCTGCTCCAGACCCATGGCGCGACGCTCAGCTACTTCAGCACGGCGCCGCAGGTGCGCGTCTACCACAACGCGACCGGCTCGCTGATCGGGACGTACCGCCTGATCTGGGACGGCTCCACCGACTTCGACCGCGCCGATCCGACGTGGATCTACCTGTGGCAGATCACTCTCCCTCGAGGCTACGCGGTCTGACATGGGCACCACGCTCGACAGCCTCAAGGCCGACGCCGGGATCCAGTTCTCGACGGTCATCCTGATCGAGGGCTACGGCTACGCGCTGACCGACGGCAGCGCGAACGACGTGTTCACGGCGCTCGACGCATCGTCCGCGCCGTACAACGCGTATGTCGAGGTACTCGGCGGCGCGTCCGTGCGATGGAACCAGCGGCAGCAGGTCGACCCCTGGAAGCCGCTCGGCGACGATCCTCCCGCGCTGTCGTTCGTCGTGGTGCCAGGCGCCCGCTACAACACCGACCCCGGCACGATCCACGACGACTTCGGCCGCGACGTCTGGAAGCGCACGGGCGGCAATGAGACGACGCTCACCGCGGCCGGCACGATCACGCCGGCGTCGACGACCGTGCTGTGCCAGTCGACGCAGGCATTCGCGGCGGGACCGTCGACGGCGTACATCGGCCCCGAGGCGATCGGGTACACGACCAACGACCTCGGCGCCAACTCCTTCACGACGCTGACCCGCGCCAAGTGGACGCCGCTCACGACGAGCAGCGGCACCCGGTTCGCGCGCGGCCACAAGTCGATCGACCTGTCCAGTGCGACCGGCGAGCCGATCGGCGTCAAGGCGCCGCCGCTGGTGAGCAGCGAGCCGCGCAAGTGGATCGGCCGCTGGGTCTCGGTACACATGCTCGCGCACCGCGGCGGGTCGACGCTCGACATCCTCGACCAGGGGCACCGCGCATTCGTCGGCATGATCGCGAACGTGCGGCAGGGCGAGGCGGGCGAGACCATCGTGGAGTGCGAGCACGTCCTGCGGAGGATCTACGAGACGCAGATCGGACGCGACCAGTTCCGCGCCACGATCCAGGAGGGCGTGCCGCTCCATGCGGGGATGTCATTCCAGTGCCGCACCGCGCGCACCGTCGGCGCGGTTACGACGATCGGCGATGCCACGGTGCTTTCCGTCGTCGCGTCGGGCGCCACCGCCCCGGGCCAGATCAACGCGGGCATCTACACCGCCGTCGAGATCGGCGAGGCGGTGACGCGGTGGCTCCAGGAGGAGAAGGCCGGCACCCGCATCATCTTCAACGTCGCCTACGACGGCGCGTACAACAGCGGGCAGGCGGGGGGCATCCGCGGCAACCTCAGCTACAACGACCCGACCTCGACGGCCGACCTGCGGCGCACCGTGCTCATCCTGCCGTCGGCGCACGTCGCCGAGTTCCTCGGCTGGGACGGCAACGATCGCGTGGTTGTCGAGGACACGTCGCGGACCGGATACACTAACAGCCCCTATGCTCCGTTCCGGATCAACCTGCGGCCGAACACGAACGGCGACCCGTTCGCGGTGCGGCTCGACGGGCCGAGCGGAACATGGGTTAACCAGCTGAGCGTGTTGCCGCCGTTGCTGCGCGACGCGGCCGGCCTCGCGACGGGGATCCTCAAGCTCGGAGACCTAGGCTACTTCGCGGCGTCGCGCACCAGCGACGTGCTGTTCACGCTGTACCCGTCGGTCGACGTCGGCGCGTACTTCCCGCGCGTGATTCCGCACGTCGTCGACTACACCGAGGATGTCGCGCTCGACGTGCAACAGGTCATCGTCGCGCAGGGCACGTTTCGCGAACTGATGCTGAAGGTGCTGCTGTCGACCGGATCGGCCGCGTACAACTCGGAGTGGGACGTCCTTGGCGAGGGCCTCGGCTGCGCGATTCCGTACTCGATCCTAACCGACGCGTTCGTCGTCGACCTCGACAACACCGCCGAGTCAGGCCGGACGATCTGCATGATCGTCGACAAGCCAACGCGCTTCGTCGACCTGTTCAACGCCGACTTTCAGACGCTGTGGTCGCACCTCGTGTGGCGCGATGGTCGCCTCTCGCTGCGGACGTGGACGACGCCGACGACCGGCGCGCTCGGCGCGGTCTCCGTCGGCGACGCGGACAAGGCCGTCCCTGCCGAGCAGGCGACGGGCGACAAGCAGCGCCGGTCCTGCGACGAGTCGTTCGAGTCGCTGCGCAACGTCGTGCTGGTGAAGTTCGCGCGCTCCTCGGGCGGCGAGCTGGTGAGCAATATCGTGCTTAGCGATCAGGACTCGCTCGGCTCGCACGGCACGCGCGGCGAGACGGTCGAGATGCGCAACACGGCGGGCAGGTCCGCGATCGGCGACGTCATCGGCCGGCTGTCCGCGATGTCGGCGGCGCTGCCGCTGTTCTCCAAGCCGTCGCAGATCATCACCGGGACGATGTCACGCCAGATGTACGAGCAGTTGCCGCCGCTGACCCCGGTGCTGCTGACGGCGCGCGAGATCCGCAACCCCGAGACCGGCCTCGCCTACTCGCACGTCACTGGCACGGGCGGCCTCAACGGCTGGCCCGGCATCGTCGTTGGCAACACGCACGATTGGGGCGGCGTCAGCGCGGGGATCGACGGCCAGCCGACGCTGCGACCGCCAACCGGCTCGGTCGAGATCATGATCTACGACCGCGTCAACGGCTCGACCTACTCGCCCTGCGCCGAGCTGGACGACACCGCCGACGCGGGCGGATTCACGAGCGGCTACAACAGCGGCACCAACACGATCCGGTGCTACACGAACAAACACAGCGTGACCGGCTCGGACGCCGCCGAGTTCGCCGCGCTCGACGAGATCCAGGTCATCGAGATCGATCCGCCCGTGGCCGCGTCGGCGCTGTCGTGGTTCGTGACCGTCGTCTCGCGCAGCGGCAATGACCTCGTCATCGACGCGACGCTGACGGCCTTCGACGCCACGAAGTATTACCGCGTCCGTGCGGCGAGCTACACGGCCTCCGTCGCGACGCAGCAGACCGACGTGTACCAAGCCAGCAGCAGCGATGGTCTCATCGTCGACGCGCGTCAGCCGTACGGGATGATCTACAGCGGGACGGGCCAGTCCGCGACGTTCACCGCGTCGGCGTCGACTGAGATCCCGGCCCGACACTCGACGATCGCGTACGGCGATGGCACCCCGCTGGACACCGGCTACGAGCGGGACATCGCGCGGCTCGCCAACAACCTGATCGACTACAAAAACGCGATCCAGTGTCCGCAGGTCGGCTCCGAGGAGTACGTGTTCAGCGGCTCGGGGACGTGGGAGCTGATCCTGTGCGAGCCGATCTTCATTCGCGTCGGCCTGCTCGGGACCAACGAGACGATCAAGCTGTACGTCGCGCCGTTCTGGAAGTCGACCGACGGCACCTCGACGCAGGTCCGCTACCGGCTGCATCGCCTCTGGCCGAGCGACGACACGCGCAACGATACGACGTTCGCGGCGCCGTACGTCGAGACCACGTTCACCACGACTACGACGACGTACTCGGTCCCGACCGCGGTGGCACTCGACACGCGGCACCTCAACCGCGCGCCCGGATCGCTCGGCGGCGTCGGGTGGCTGACCGTCGAGATCAAGAACAAGGCGAGCGTCCGCGGAGTCGCAGGTCACCTGCGCGTCGGGCCGAGGGGGGCGCCGTGATGTCAGCGCTCGTTCGGGAAGCGCACGCAGCCCGCCTTGAGCAGCGCGCGCGCGACCTTCACCTGACCGTTGCCGACGATCTCCATCGCGGAGTGCCCCGCGATGTCGTCGATGTCGACGAACTGATCGGAGAACCCCCACCCGTCCTTCGGCGTGAGGAAGTTGCACCCGTCGGGTCGCGCGCCTGTCACGCAGTGGAACGATCCGAATCCCCACGTCAGGATCACGGCGAGGATCGCGACGCCGATCCAGTAGCGAGTCGGCGACACCTTGCCGCCCGACGTTCGCACCAGATCTGTCACGGGCACCACGACCGCGCGGCCACGCCCGCAACGCATTCGGCGATGCATGTCGGCGGCGCGACATCGGACTCCCATCCCGGGCAGAGCTGCCCAAGCGTCTCGTCATCGGACGAACAAGCGCGTGCGCAGCTCGCAATGCGGTCGGCGGACGCGTCCGGCACCAGCACCGCATCAGGGACCGCGTCGACCGCGGAATCGTCACCGATGGCGCTACACGCCGCGGCACTCAACGCCATCGCCATCATCATTGCTCGCATGGGTACTCATGCTGCACACGATCCGCGGCGCACGCAAGACCACACCAGAGGGGTGACCTGTGTCTGAGTGGATTCCGCCTCTTATCCATCACCAGCGCGACACGCTGAACGGCCACTATCCCGCGGCCGGCTTCTACTCCCGCGCGATCGCCGCGGAGAACTTCCTCACTGACTACGGGGATCGGTGCGTCTTCTCGGCGGCGTGGCGGCTCGGGCAGTACGGCCAGTTCCCCGACACGACGACGACGCTCCGACGCCATCGTTTCCGATCGCGGTACGGCGCGAAGTACCTGAGGGCGGTCGTCAAGACGGGGCGCGCCTACAACTGGTCGGCCGGTGTCGGTCCGCCCGTGCCTACAACGGGCGCGGGCAACGTGACGATCACGGTGACCCTCAGCGGCGGCGGCACGCAGACGCTCGGGCCGTTCGCCTCGCCCGAGGACGACAACGCGGTGCCGACCGACGCGCCATCGACGTGGACCATCGCGATGGACTCCATCGAGATCGCGTCGGCCTCGGTCTACGAGTGCGCCGTTGTCGTCCAGCACTACGGGCGTCCGCTGTCCGTCGAGCTCCACGAGCACGGCGATCTGGCCCCGACCGAGTCGGTCAGCTACCACAACGGCCTCATCGCCCAGGCCGGCACCGAGATCACCGAGGCCACGCGCTCGAGGCTGTTGATCGGCCTGTCGAACATGTACCGCCAGAACGGCGGCACAGTCGCGCACTGGGGCCTCGCCGCGGGCACCGCGTTCACCCGCACCAGCGCGACCTTCATCAACTTGATCGACAACGCCACCGCTGCGCCGCCCACCGCGGCAACACCCGGCTGGCACCTCGACTTTGGCTATCGCTGCACGCACTCGCGCCCGACCACGGTCCCGTTCGAGTTCTCCGTGTACGGCTCCGTCGCGGCCGGCGCAGGCGGCTCGGTCCGCATCGTCAACAGCGCCGGCACCGCGCTCGCCACGGCGACCATCACCGGCGCCGCGGGCTGGTACACGGCGACCGGCCTGATCTCGACGACGGCCGGGAAGTTTGATCTCCAGTACGCGGGCGACGGCGCGAACCTGCTCACGGTCAACGCGGTGTCGTTCGGAGAGTGGGAGGCGTGATGTTTACCCGCCAACAAACGAGCACCGCTGCTACTGTGTTGGCAGCAACGAGGAGGAACTAACTGATGGCCGCGAACAATAGCCCCTGTCCCATGTACACGTCGGTCGGCGTCGTGGTGCCCAACACTGGCGCCGGCACCGTCGCGAGTCCGTACGTCAACGTGCTGACCCTCAACACCACCTACTACGTCGAGCTGGGGTCGGAGTCCTTCTCGACCGGCGCGGTGCAGTGGGTCTACAACAGCGCGATCGTCCTCACCGGCATCACGTACCAGTCGTCGACGATGCCGCCCAGCGCGCTCAACACGTGGGAGGCGACGGCCGCAAACGGCTGGGTCGACGAGTCGAGCATCACCACGATCACCGCCGCGGGCGGCACCGCCGCCGCCAAGGTCAGCAAGATCAGCGGCGCCGGCATGCACCGACTCCGCGCCGTCGTCGTCGTCGGGGCGACGGGCGGATCGTGTGTCCCGACGCAGAATTGGAAGGCGGCCTGACATGCCGAACCTTTCGACCGACATCACCGCGGGCAACATCATCATCACCGGCAACCTCGACGTGTCCGGCGTCGTCACCGCAACTGCCGGCGTCGTCGGCAACCTGACGGGCAACGTCGCTGGCCTCGGTACGATCGTCGACCTCGCGACCAAGGCGCCGATCGCCTCGCCGACGTTCACCGGCACGCAGACGCTGCCGAACACGGCGATCACGACGCTCGGCTTCAGCGGCATCATGACCGCGAGTGCCACCGCCCCGACCGCGCTGGCGGCCGATCAGACCGACTACGCCTCGATGGGCTCGACGTACAAGTGCATCCTGACCAGCGACGCGACGCCGCGGACGATGAACAGCCGCAGCATCGCG
>JAYTAJ010001038.1:0-14769 GCA_043737575.1 Myxococcales bacterium
GCCGACAACGACGACTACGCGCGCTTCCGCGGCCACCCGCGGTTCCATCATCTGCTGGGTTGATGCGGCGCGCGCTCGGGGCGATCGCGTTCGTCGTGCTCGGGTGCGGCGGCGACGATCGTCGCGCCGCGCCGCCGATCGAGCCGGCGCCGTGGAGCGACGCCTGGCTGGCGCGCGAGGGCCGCCGCTACCTCGACGAGCCGGCGACGCGGCGCGCCGCGCTCGAGGCGTCGCTCACCAACCCGCACAACCGCTACTCGCAGCAGCGGCTCGACGCCTACGCGCTGCCCGGCCGCGGCTGGGAGCTCCTGCCGATCTGGAACCCGCGGGCTCGCGTCGTCGACGCCAACCTCGCGCGCGCGATCGAGCGTGGCGAGCCGCTCGCGGTCGACGCCGCGCAGCCGCCGCTGTGGGATGGCCGGACCCCGGACACCACGGCGGCGTGGATCGCGCTCGGCCGCCGGGTGTTCTTCGAGTATCCGCTGCGGGCCGAGGTGTTCATGGAGTACGGCCTGACCCGGCCCGCGCTGGCCGACGCGGTCGGCGTCGAGCGCACCGCCGACGGCGCGGTGCCGGGCCTGGTGGTGTTCGCCGACGTCGACGGCGCCGCCCGGGTCGGCATCACCTGCGCGATCTGCCACACCGCGGTCCGCGACGGCGCGCTGGTGGTGGGCGCGGCGCGGCGGCGCTTCGACTACGGCCGCCTGCGGGTCGCGTACTTCGCCGAGACCGGCGTGCCGGTCGACGCCGAGCTGGCGCGGCGGATGGCGACGTGGGGGCCGGGCCGCGCCGACGTCACCGAGGACAACGATCAGGATCCGGTCGCGATCCCTGACCTGTGGGGCCTGCGGACGCAGCGCGTGCTGACCCAGGCCGGAACGATCCAGCACGCGTCGCCGCTGGCCCTCGCGATCCGCCAGGAGACCCAGCTCCTCCACACCAACCACCAGCGAGTGCGGCCACCGCGCGAGCTGGCGTGGGCGCTCGCAATGTTCCTCTACGCGCTCGCGCCGCCGCCGCCACCGCCGTCGCGCGCCGATCCGACCCAGCTGGCCGAGGGCCGCGCGCTGTTCGCGACCCACTGCGCCCGCTGTCACGCCAGCGCCGCGTACGGCGGCGGCGCGATGGCGGCGTCGACGATCGGCACCGATCGCGCGCTCGCCGATGGCCGGGCTCGCGGCACCGGCCGCTACCGCATCGCGCCGCTCCTCGACGTCGGCCGCGGCGCGCCGTACCTGCACGACGGCTCGGTCGCGTCGCTCGACGAGCTGCTGGCGCCCGATCGACTCGTCCCCGGCCACCGCGCCGGCACCGAGCTGCCCGCCGCCGGCCGCGCCGCGCTCATCGCCTTTCTCGTCACGCTGTAGCGCATGCGAGAGCCCCTGTCGCGACGGCGCGAGCGCGGCGGTCATCGCCTACGGGCGCAGGTTGATCACCCCGCACGCGACGACCGCACCGCCGCTGCCTTTCTTGTCATCGGCCTTGGCGTGGATGACGATCGACCGGTTCAGCACCGAGTCGGGCCGATCGGCGACCAGGGTCACCGAGTCGGTCGTCATCGAGAACATCGCGTTGCCGTCGGCGTCGGCCTCGAGGTTGCCGAAGTCGCCGGCGTGGCGGACGCTCGACGCCGGCGGACCGTGCTTGGCCTTGGTCGGGTTCAGGTGCGTGCCGATCTTCTTGCCCTTGCCGCTGCAGTCACCCTGCTCGTGGACGTAGAACGCGTGCTTGCCGGGCGCGAGGCCGGTGAACTGACCGGCGATCGCGATCATCCCGTCGTCACCGAGCTCGAAGGTCACCGCGCCCATCACCGCGTCGTCCTTCGCGGCCAGCATGTCGGCGATCGCGACGACCGGCGGCGGCTTCGCCGGCTCCATCGGCTCCGGCGGCGCGGCGTCGGCCGACGCGGCGGCCTCGGCGGCCGGATCCTCGTCGACCGCCGTCGGTTGCTCCTCGTCGGGCAGCGACTCGTTCATCGCGACCGGGGCCTCGGCCTGCCGGGGCGGCTTCGACGAACCGCCGCACCCGGTGACCAGCGCGGACGCACACAGAATACCCATCATCGAACCAGTCCTGATCATCACAAGCTCCTTAGTTGGCTATCGTATCGAGTCCAGAAATCAAACGTCACTGCCCGGCGCTGGGCGGCGGCAACATCGTGCCGAGGTTGGCGCGGCGCTCGTGGATGAACCAGTACAGCGCGCCCTGCGACTCGGCGACCTGCTCGTTGGTGTACGGCTTGCGCAGGTCGGCGGCGACGTGGGGCGCGATCTGCGCGATCACCCGCTCGCGCTCGGCGGCGAGGCCGATCGACTCGGTCATCGTCTGCAGCGCCCACACCTCGTCGACGTAGGCCTGGAAGCACGCCGGCGAGTCCATGCACTTCCGCGCCATCACCGAGCTGATGATGGTCGTCGGGTTCAGGCTGCCCGAGTAGAAGGTCTCGTCCATGCCCCACGGGATGAACGACAGCCGCTGGCTGGTCGGGTCGGCGTAGACCAGGAAGTCGTCGCCGGGCGCGCTGAACGGGAACGAGTCGAACTGACCGATGAGCGAGCACATCGCCCAGAAGCGGCGGAACTGATCCATGTTCGCGAAGTTGCCGGCGGCGGCGATCGCGGCGTCGGCCGACGGGTTGGTGAGCGCGTTGGCGAGGCCGGTGAGCATCGTGCGATCGTCGGGGCCGGCCTCGAGCGCGAACTGCGAGACGTAGCTCGGCGCGAAGTCGACGTCGGTGGCCTCGAACAGCGAGCCGGTGTCGTTGGCGAACCAGCGGCCGACCATCTTCTTCTTCACGGTCTCGAGGTTGAGATACAGGCCATAGAACTGGCCATTGATCGTCAGGAGCGCGTGTGTCGCCCGCGACGCCGGAATGCCGGCCTGACGAGCGACGTAGTACGCCAGCCGCTCGTGCATCATCGACAGATCGTTGTCCATGTTGTTGAGCGTCATGTCCTTCAGTCCGAAGAACCGCGCGTCGTCGTTGTACTTGTCGATGTGGAGGCGCAGCGACGGCTTCATGTCGATCGGCTGGAACGAGTTCTGGCCCTTCAGCCGGACGCCGATCGGCCCGTAGCTGCGGCCGGCGAACGTGATCTGCGCCGGCACCGAGACCAGCGGCTGGGCTCGGAGCGACGCGATGCCCTCGGGCGAGATCGTCAGGGCGATCGACGGCAGCGCGTCGTAGCCGAGCAGCCGCTCGCTCAGATCGCCGGCCGCGGGCACCGCCTCGGGCGGCGCGGTCGGGACCTCGACGCCGATCGGCTGACCGCCGGTGCCGTTGTTGACCGCGCCCGGGGTCGCGAGCCACTGCACCCGCCACAGGTTCGAGCCGTCGGGCTCGCGCGCCGCCGAGAAGTCGGTGGACTGTTCGCCGTAGGTGACGCGATCGAGGTACGAGCCGTCGGGCCGCGACAGGCCGATCGATCCGCCCTCGGTCGCGAGGTGAAAACCGAGGTGGGTCGGGCCGGCGCCCGGGTCGTCGTCGGCCCACAGCACCAGCCGGGACCGCGGCGGGATCGTGACCCCGGCGCCGATCGGCGCCTTGCGCGGCATCGCGAGATCGTCGGTGAGCGCGTAGCCCTGCAGCGGGATCGCGGTGTCGGTCGGGTTGTAGAGCTCGATCCAGTCGAGGCCGGGGCCGCTCGCCGCGGGCAGGGTGTAGGCGTTTCCGGCCATGAACTCGTTGATCACGAGGCGGCCGTCGATCTCGGGCGGCACGACCGGGGCCCAGGCGTCGGGGCTGGCGTCGGTCGGCGCGTCGGTGCCGGCGTCGATCGTGACGACCGCGTCGGGGTTGCTGGCGTCGGGGTCATCGTCGTCGTCGCTGACCGGCGGATTGCCGCCGCAGCCGACCGCGCCGACGAGCGCCGCGGCGATCAGATAGTCGCGTCGGGTCACAGCACACCGCCGAACATGCCCATGTCGGCGCGGCTGCCGTCGGCGTCGAGCATCGCCGGGTCGGCGGCGTTGACGCACTGGCTGGTGCTCTGGAGGTGGAAGTCACCCGTCGTGACGTCCATGAACAGCGGCGTCACGCCGAGGTTGCCTTCGGTGCCGGTCGGGTCGGCCATGCCGACGAAGCTCGGCGGCATGACGTCGTTGTAGCGGAACATCGGCGGCACGATGACGCCGGTCGCGACCGGGGCCTCGACCTTGACCTGCGGCGCCGAGTTCTCCGACAGGATCGAGTTGGTGAGCCGGGTGCCGGGCGAGTCGGTCCACAGCGCCGAGCCGCCGGTCGCGGTGTTGCCGTGGAAGGTGACGAACGCGATCGTGCCGATCGGATCGGTCGGGGGGCACGGCGGACACGGGTGCGGCCAGCCGCTGGTCTGGCTCGGCACGCCGGCGAGGATGGCGCCGCCGCGGGTCGCCGCGCGGTTGTTCAGGAACAGCGAGTGCGTGATCGTGTAGTTGGTGGCGCGGACCATGAGGCCGGCGCCGTAGTTGGCGGTGTTGTCCTCGATCGTGAGCCCGGTCATCGTGACCGGCGTGAAGTTGTCGTCGAGGAAGATGCCGCCGCCGCGCCACGCGTTGTTGTCGTAGATGTGGATGTTCTCGAGCCGCAGGCCGATCCACGGCGCCAGCCAGGCGAAGATGCCGCCGCCGCTCGACGCCTCGTTGCCGTAGATCTCGCCGCCGCGCACCAGGCTGGCGTCGTTGTCGAGATCCATGCCGCCACCGGTGTTGCCCGCGGTGTTGTTGCGGACGATGTTGTCGATCAAGGTCGCCGGGACGTGGGAGATGCGGAGGCCGCCGCCACCGTCGGCCGCGTAGTTGCCCTCGATCAGGTTGCTCTCGATGCGCGTCTGGCCCTCGAACACCCGGATGCCGCCGCCGTCGTCGTCGGACACGTTGTCGACGACGTGGTTGAGCAGGAACACCGCGTTGCCCTGGTGGAAGTAGATGCCACCGCCGTCGTTCTCGGAGTGGTTGCCGCGGATGACGTTGTCGCGGACCATCGGCGCGTGGGCGACGATGTGGAGGCCGCCGCCGGTCAGCGGCGCGTCGTTGCCGATGAAGGAGTTGCCGGCGATCAGGCTGTCGCTGTTGGAGTAGATGCCGCCGCCGCGCAGCGTGCCCCGGTTGGTGCCGAAGTTGCTGGTGAGCACCGCGACCGAGCCCTCGGTGATCGCCAGGCCGCCGCCGTTGACGGCGACGTTGGAGATGAAGTGGCTGTCGCGGATCTCGCCGGTGCTGGTCACCAGCAGCCCGCCGCCGCCACCCGAGCTCACCGACAGCTGGCCGCCGTCGTTCTGCTCGAAGCGAGTCGCGGTGATGGTCAGCGCGCAGCTGGTGGCGTGGAGTCCGCCGCCGCCCAGGGTCGCGACGTTCGCGGTGACGGTGCTGTCGATCAGCTGGAGCGCGCTGGTGGTGCAGCTGATGCCGGCGCCCTGGTTGGGCGTGCGGCCGTTGCGGATCGTGAAGCCTCGGATGATCACCGGGGCCGGGCCGCCGGTGCCGGTCACGGTGATCGCGGTGCCGGCGCCACCGGCGTCGAGCACGGTCGTCGCGGCGCCGCTGCCGATGATCTCGAGCGGCTTGGCGATGGTGAGGCGCTCGTTGTACGTGCCGCCGCAGACGAAGATGGTGCCGCCCGCGGGCGCCGCGGCGATCGCGGGACCGATCGCGGCGAAGTCGGCGCCGCCGCTGCCGCACACCGAGACCTCGTCGATCAGCCCGTCGCAGTCGTTGTCGAGACCGTCGATGGTCTCGTCGGCGCCGGGGTGGATCGGCCCGTCGGGATCGCAGTCGTCGACCTCGGCGCCGTCGATCGGCGCGTCGACGCCGGCGTCGATCGCGGGACGACCGTCGGTGTCGGGGCCGGGCGGGGCGTCGACATCGTCGTCGTCGTCGTCGTCGGCGGGCTGGCTCGGTGACGAGCAGCCCCAGGACATGGCGGCGAGGACGCCGCACAGAGATAGGCTAAGCAACCGAGCAGGTGAGCGCATACGACCCGTCTATGCCAGTTCTGCGCCATCGCTCCGCGCGTCTCCGCGCGCCTCGCCCCGAGGAGGTACGCGAGATCACGTCTCGACGCGACGCGCGGCTCGAGCGCAGTCACGCACAGCGCGCGCGGGCGCGCACGATGTGGCGATCGCAGGGTGCGCCGTGCGTTCGCGCTGCACCGAAAACGCCGACGCGCGCCCGGCGGCGCGCGTGACGTCTAGATAGAGCGGTGCGGCAGCCGGTCAGGGGCAGACGGCGTCGCCCGCGAGGTCGTCGATGCTGCCGTTGCAGTTGTCGTCGACGCCGTTGCAGGTCTCGACCGCGCCCGGCTTGACCGCCGGGTCGGTGTCGTCGCACTCGAAGCAGTGCGCGAAGCCATCGCCGTCGCCATCGGTGCCACCGCCGCGGCGACACGCCAGCCAGCCGTCGATGTACTCGGCGCGCTCGGCGATGAACGCGCGGGTCTGGCCGGTGACGCGCTCGGTGTCGGCGGTGGTGAACGGCGGGTGCGGATCATTCGCGGCCGAGTTGGCGATCTGCCGCGACCACAGATCGACGCGCTCCTGCAGGACGTCGACCTTGAAGCGAGCGCGAGCCGCGGCGAGCGCGGTGACGTACTTTTCCTGCCAGACCGGATCGTTCATGACCATGAGGAAGTGGATCCAGTCGCCCTCCCACCGGAACATGCAGGCCGGCCAGATCGGCGACGCGTCCTCGGACAGGTAGTCGTCGGCGAACACGGTGTCGAGATCCTGCGGAATCCAGATGAAGCCGCGGGTCGGGTGATCGTAGAGGTAGAAGTTCGCCCGGCCGTTGTAGTAGCCGTCGGCGTCACCGATCATCGCCTCGGCCGCCCACTCGTCGATCGACGCGTCCATGTCGACCAGCACGTCGAGCTCGGCCGGCGTGGTCACGTCGTGCCACAGCGCATCGACCCGATCCCACGAGAAGGTGTCCTCGTTGGTCTTGATGATGCGGCCGCCCTTCCACAGATCGCCGTCGTCGGCGCCGGGAAAGCGGATCTGGAGGAACTCCTTGTCCATGCGCTCGAGGTTCGTGTAGAGGCCGTAGTAGTCGCCGTTGATCACGACGCGGGCGTTGTTCGCACACTGGGCGGGGATGCCCGACGTCCGCAGCGCGTACAGCGCCAGGCGCTGACGCAGGAACGTCTCGTCGGTGCGCGGCATGTCGAGCTCGAGCTTGCGCACGCCCTTCCACCGCTGATCGGGGTTCACCTCGTTGAAGGCGATCACGAACTGCATGCGCGGGTTCTCGTCGTAGCGGATCGTCTGCAGCCACGAGCTCGAGCCCTTGAGGCGCAGGAGCACGTTGGGCACCGACTCGCCATTGTCGCCGTAGCGGAACCCGATCGGATGCCACGGCTCGGTCGGCAGCCCGGCCGCCTCGCGCTCGACGCGATGGAGGAACTCGTCCTGCAGCGCGGCCCACTCGTTGGGCGCGATGTCGAGGTGGTACTCCGGCAGGAGGTGCTGCGCGAAGATCTCGGGGCACGGCTCGACGACGTCGGGCGGGATGGTGACGTCGTCGTCACCGATGTCGTCGGAGGAGCTGGTGCAACCGATCAGCGCCGAGCACAGGAGAGTCGAAGTGAGGAGCGTGCGGAAGTGCATGAGGAGCGACCTTTGCAACCGGTGTTCCGAGGAGGGCAGACGCAAGAAGACCGGCCGCGCGGCCGGTCTTCGCGTACTTCGCTTGCGTGAGGTTCAGGTAGCCTGCGAGATCGGCGCCTGGACCGCGGCGCGATACGGCGCAGCGAGCGCGGGCGCACAGGGCACGAACGACAGCAGCGAGAAGTCGCGCGCGGCGAAGGCGGCGCGGTCGCGGAGCTGGACGACGCGATCCTGATCGGCGCCGTCGCGACCCACCAGCAGCCGCGACAGGATGTCGAGCGCGGCGCGGGGGCGGCTGGTCGCGATCTCGAGGCGGGCGATGCGCTCCTCGATCTCGAACGCGCGCTCGGGCGCGCAGGTGAGCGCGACCTGGTAGTGGTCGCGGGCCTCGGTGGCGAGCTGGCGGGCGATGGCGGCATCGGCGATGCGGTTGAGCACCGCGGCGGCGACCGAGTCGGCGGCGGACAGCGCGCGGTCGGCGGTGATGCCAGCGGCGAGAGCCTGGCGCGCGGTGGCGGCGGCGGCGTCGCTGCGGAGCCCGATCTCTTCCAGGGTCAGGGCGGCGTCGAGGACGACGTCCGACGGGCCGTGCTCGATGGTCCAGCGCAGCACCGAGACCGCGGCAGCGTCGCCCTGCTGCGACAATCCGACCAACGCGGCGAGGCGCTCGGTCGAGTCACCGGTCATCAGGCGCTCGAGGACCGGCGGCAGCTCACCGAGGCGGTGAACGTCGGCGGCCGTGAGGCGCGCCTCGCGGGGCTCATCGTCGGGCTCGATCTCGACCGCACCACCGCTGGTGCGTCGGACGATCAGCGCGAGCAGGAGCCCGACGATCGGAACGAACAGCACGAGCGCGCCAGCGAAGAGGCGTCGGCTCGACGAGCAGCCAGGGCGAGTGGCGAGCGCGAGGGCCGGGACGACGAAGAGTGCAAGGAAGTACATGACAGGTCACTACAGCAAGGTGCGAGCCAATCAGGCGACGAGCGCGATGCGCTGGGCGGCGCGCGGCCACAGCGCGGTCGGCGCGCCGTAGTGCTGGTGCAGCGCCCACGCGATCGACGTCGCGGTGGCGACCTCACGCGTGACCGGGCGGTTCGCGAAGAACGTCGCCTCTTCGAGCGCGGTGTCGTCGCACGCGTCGAGCATCACCAGGTGCAGATCACCGTCGCTGTCGATGCTGATCGGCACCACGCGGTGCTCCAGCGCGACGTCGGCGGGGATGCACGTGAGCACGTTGCGCGGCACCGTCACCAGCGCCTCGGGCACGCAGCGCTGCACGAACGCGGTCTGCGAGACCACGGTGCAGAGGCGTTCCTCGTCGAGGATGCCGGTGGTGAGCAGGTGCTCGATCCAGGTGCAGCCGGCACCCTGGGTGCGTGCGATCGCGTCCTCGAGCTGACGAGGCGTGATCAACGCGCGTTCGATGAGGAGCGTTCGCAGCCGTTGGTTCTTCATGGTGCGAAGGGCCAGTGCATGGGTCGTGCCTCGAGCCGATCGCGGGATCGCAGCGCCGGAATCACCGTCGAGCAATGTGACGAACTTGAGGCGCTGACGCTCGCCGGGCGACGCGTGCACGTTTGTAGGCCTGGGTGCGCGATCGCTCGCGCGATGAGCGCAGGTGCACCTACGAACTCGCCCCAAGCTGTCCGGATTCCGGACAAAAAAAGCGGGCGGCGCCGAAGCACCGCCCGCTGGAGTTTTGAGAACCTGCTTCAGCCCGCGTTGCGCGCGCGAACCTCGTCGAGCGAGACCACCTGGCCGAAGCCGCGAGGGATGGTGATGTCGCGCTCGCGCCGCATCGTCGACGACACCGCGCGCATGCCGAGCATGAACTTCGAGAAGTTGATCGCCTCCTCGAGGCCGGCCAGCGCGTGCGCCAGCCAGGTCGGCGGCGCGTCCCAGTGCTTCACCTCGAGGATGAAGGCCGGGCCGCGGCCGACGATCTCGGGCTCGGCGAACGCACTGCCGAGCGGCCGCGGCTTGCACAGCAGCAGGCGATCGTCGAGGGTCACCCGCAGGCCGGTGTCGTCGGTGAGCGCGCGTCGGCGATACCAGGTCGCGACGCACGGCTGCAGCGCGCTCTCGCCCGCGACCGCGACCAGCTGCGCCGGCACGTCGGCGGCGGCGACCGCGACGCGGGTCTTCGACCGCAGGCCGCCCGACGACTGCTTCAGCTCGACGAAGCAGCGGCTACCGACGACAGGGACCGCGTCGGGATCCGCCGAGTACGCGTACTCGCGGACCCGCAGGCGACGCGCCACGCCGCCCTGGCTGGTCGAGCGGAAGTACGCCAGGTCGGGCGTGTCGAAGTACGTCGTGCGCGAGTACGCGACCGGACGGGCATCGACGTCGAGCTGCGGGCGAAGGTGCTCGGTCGCGATCGACCAGAACGCCTCGGCGGCAGGGGCATCGAGCAGGTACTTCCGCTCGCCTTGATCGAGCTGCGGTCCCGTGTCGACCAGTTTTGCAAGCGCTGTCATGTGACGATTGCGTTGCACGGCGTATGCCGCGCGCTGCAACCCGAGCGCTACCGGAGCCGCGGCTAGAGCTCGACGAAGCCGGCCGCCGCCGGATCGCGCGGGCCCGGCGCTGCCGGATCGATCGTGAGAGCGTCGCTCATCAGGTTGTCGCCAGTGTCATCGTCGAAGGCGTCGTCGTTGGCGAGCTGGATGGCGTAGCGGGCATCGTCCTCGAGCGACGACGCGTCGTCGGGCAGGCGCAGCGACAAGGTGTAGCGGCCGGCGGTGGCCGAAGCGGGGATGCGCAGGCGCACAGCGAGCCGCGTCGTCGTACCCGCGGCCCAGCGGCGGGCGTCGAGGTTGGCGAGCTTCACGGTGTGGCGCTCGTCACCGTTGCTCAGCACGATCTCGACGGGGCGCTGGTTGTACGGAGAGGCGAAGCCGCGGTTGGCGAGATCGATCTGAAGGTCGAGCTCGCCGCCGGGCGCAACCGCCTCGGTGTGCGCGACGCGGGTAGCGACGAAGCGATACCCGAGGCGCTGGTCGATCTCGTCGCGGCAGCCCTGCGCGGTCCAGGCATCGAGCACCGCGACGTTGTACTCGAGGTTGAGGAACGACCAGTGACCTGCCTCGAGGATGTCGACCGCGGCGTCGCAGTCGCTGCGCGGCGCGTAGATCGCGCAGGTCTCGCCGCCGACCGCGGTGTAGCGGCCGTCATCGCCGACGAACGCCTCCCAGGTCGCGACCGGGCTCGCGTACGTGCCGTAGTCGCTGGCGCTGGCGAGGAAGCAGTCGTTGTGGTGACCGATGCGCGCGCGCGCAGTGCCCGTGTACGCCTCACTCGCGGTGAGCGCGCCGCCCGGGTACGAGTTGGCCTTGAACATCGGGCGGCGGATCTGGACGCCGCGCTCGGCCGGCAGCGCCGCGAGGATCGCGTTCATGATCGTCGTGCGGTCGGCGGTGTTGTCGAGGCCGTTGGTCGACCCGTGCCACTCGCCCCACGCGCCGATGAAGCCGGCCTGCATGACCGCGATCACGTCGGCGTTCGCCTCGAACAGCGGGCGGAGCTGGGTGATGTGGCCGAGGATGCGCGAGCGCGACGCGTCGGCGCTGAACGACGAGTTGTAGCGGAAGCGCAAGACGATCTTGAAGCCGGCGGCGCGGGCGGCGGCGAAGCCGGTCGACAGCTGGGCGAGGAACGAGGACGAGATCGCCGAGTCGCGGAATTGGTCGAGGTGGACGCTGGAGATCGCCAGCGTGTGGCCCCCAGCGCGCACCCGGGAGGCGCTGTTCGGCGACAGGATGTTGTAGCCGACGTAGAAGCCGCGCTCGGGGTTCATGACGTCGCCGTCCGACTCGTCGAGCTCGAACGAGATCATCGGCGCATTCGCCACGTTGGGCGACGGCGTCGATGCGGAGTCCATCACGCCCTTGCCATCGAGCTCGGCGTCCGATCCCACGTCGTCATCCGAGTCCTGGGAGCCGTTGCAAGCGCTCAGGAAAACGGCGATCAGGAGCACTCGCAGTGAACCGGAAGTGACGTTTCTCATGGATCGCAAACTAGAATTTTACCGCGCACCCGGCCACGTATGAATTGGCCTACTTGCCCCCTGTTTTCCCTCCAAGATTTGAATAATTCCATATACTTAAACATCAGAGTGATTCCGGCCACACACCTACCTCCAGTCAGAAAGTTCAGCCACATAGGAGGTGGATGTGGGGCGAGAGGCGCCCGAGGTAGGTGCGCCATGGCGGTGTGCGCCCTCGCGCGCAGGTGAGGCGCAATTGATATCGATCTGTCACGTGCAGGCCAGTTTTCCGCGGTCCGAGTCGTGCAGTGCGTGCCTCGCATGTACCCGTGTGCGGCGCAACGCTCTCCAACCCAGTTGATCAGCGCGACGAGCCCGCTCGCTGCGCGATCTCGCTACAACCTCTTCGCGGCGTCCGTCGCGATGGTCGCGCTGCTCGCCGCGCCGATCATGATCGGTGACGCGTCCGCCGATCAGGTGGTGCGCAGCGCCGCGGCGACCAAGGCCGCGCTGCCCGCGAACAGCGTGGAGGTTTCGGTCGAGGTCTCGGAGCCGGTCTACGACGAGCTGCAGAAGATGCTCGACGAGGAGGCCCGCGCTGCGATGAACAGCGGCGACTTCAAGCGCGCCTGGCACTACTTCTGGCGGCTGCTCGTCATCGACCCGACCGACACCCGCGCGCTGCGCGAGGCCGGTCGGGTGGCGAGCGCGCTCGGCAAGCTCGACTACGCGGTCGCGACGTTCACCAAGCTCGATGCGCTGAACGGCACCGCGCCCGATCCCGAGATCCACTTCCTCCGCGGCGAGGCGCTGATGGCGCTCGGCCGCAAGTGGGAGGCCGAGCGCGCGTTCGGTCAGACCGAGCGCGAGCTGCACGCCGCGCCGATCGATCGCCGCGGCGTGATGTGGCTGGCCCGCATCGCGGCGCTGCGGCAGAACCTGCCGGCCGCGCTCGAGCTGTACGGCCCGCTGATCCCCGAGGATCGCAAGTCGGCCGAGTACGCCGAGGTGATGCTTTCCATCGTCGAGGCCCACACCCTGTCGAAGGACTGGGCGACCGCCGAGCAGCTGCTGCGTCGGTTCCGGGTCGATCAGCCGGACCACGCGCGCGGCCGCGAGCTCTTGGCGTGGGTGCTCGGCGCCCGCGGCAACGTCAAGGAGGAGCTGGGCCTGCGGGTCGGGCTCGCCAGCG
Organism: Myxococcales bacterium; assembly: GCA_043737575.1. Lineage (GTDB taxonomy): Bacteria > Myxococcota_A > Polyangia > Haliangiales > Haliangiaceae > UBA2376. Next base: position 12,761 of record JAYTAJ010001038.1, read on the forward strand.
AGTGGGACGATCACCCGCGCAAGACCGCCGAGTACGCCCAGGCGCTCGAGCGTCACTACGACTATTCGGGAGCGCTCGATCGCTACCGCGAGGCGCGGTCGCTCGGCGTCCGCGGCATCGACGCCGACATCGATCGGATGCGGCTGCGCACCGCGCCCGAGCTCGGCGGCGGCGTCACCTACCGCGGCGACGGCTCGGGCACGATCCTCGGCTGGCACGCTGGCGGCTCGGTGCCACTCGGCTCGTGGCTGCGGTTCGCGGTCAACGCGTCGCAGGACACCGCGCGCGGTGGCGTCGTCGCGACCGAGGTCACGTCGACCGCAGCGGCGGGGTGGCTGTCCTTGTCGGGCGACCGCGGCGAGCTGGCGGCGATCGGCGCCACCGTGCGCGAGTCGAGCTTCTCCGTTGACCGCGGCCTCGGCGCCAGCGCGATCATGCGCTCGAGCCCCGAGCGCCGGGTCCAGCTCCAGCTCCGCGGCGACGTCAACATGCCGTGGCGCGAGTCGTCGAGCACCATCCGCGAGGACGGCGTGGTCGACGCGGTCACCGCGCAGCTGTCGGCGACGCCGTGGTCGCGCCGCTTCCTCCTCATCCTCGCCGGCCAGGGCCGCCGCCTCGGCCTCGCGCCGGCCGGCGAGATGGCCGAGACGCTGCACGCGCGTCAGCTGCTGGGCGCGGTCGGCTTCGACCTCACGGTCGCGGGCGACCCGAGCCGCGCCGCCCGCGGTGAGATCCTCGACAACGAGCTGCTGGTGCCGCGCGGTCTGTCCGACGCGATCGTGGTGTCGTACCGCCACTACGAGCTGACGTCCGACGATCCGTTCGGCATGCGCCTGGTGCTGGTCGAGCGCAGCGGCCTCGACGAGGTGTCGGGCGTCATGCGCCGCACCCTCGACGATGGCGGCGTGCTGGCCGGCGAGCTGCGCGGCGGGATCGGCTACGACCGCGGCCGCGACATGCAGGGCTGGCGCGCGGGTGGTTCGTTGCTCTGGGGCCTGACCAAGGCCAGCCGTCTCACGCTCGACTTCGACGTCGCGAGCGAGAGCCGCACCGGTCTCACGGGACGTCGTCACGCTACCTCGGCGGTGCTTCATGTCGACCTCTGAAAAGATCGTCATCGCCGAGGCCGCGGGCGCCGCGGTGCTGGTCGCGGGCGCCACCGCGCTGGTCTCCCCCGGCAACGTCTGGCTGCCCGACACCGGGCTGCACCCGGCCTGGCTCGCGGTCATCCTCCTCGCCGCGCGCTACGGCGTGCGCGGCCTCCTGCCGTCGTTGGCCTTGACCTGGGGCGCGCTGATCGGCGTCGCGCTGGTCCTCGGCAACTCGCTCGACGGCTTCGTCGCCCACACCCGCGGCACCCCGGATCTGTTCGCGCTGATCGCGGCGACCGTGGTCGCGTGGATCGCGATGCTGCACGAGAGCCGGATGGAGCGCGTCGATCGCAAGCTCGCCGAGGCGCTGGCGCAGCAGACCGAGAACGACGCGACCGTCCACGCCCTCTACGAGAGCCTCGCGTACCTGCGGGCTCGTCACGATCGCGTCGACATCTCGCTCAGCCTGTGGCGCGAGCTCGCGGGGCGGATCGAGAAGAGCGACGTCGGCGAGGCCGCGACCGCGATCCTCGAGCTGTGCGAGATCCGGGTCGGCGCCGCGGCCGGCATCGTCCAGCTGCGCGACGGCAACCGCCTCACCACGCTGGCGTGTCGCGGTCAGTGGTCGCCGACGATGGCGCGGCCGGCCGACATCACGATCGATCGCACCGTGCGCGCCGCGATCGTGGCGCGTCGGGTGACCCCGGCCGGCCCGGGCGCGACCGAGGACGACTGCGACGTCGCGGTGCCGATCCTCGACGACTCGACCGGCGTCGTGGTCGGCGTCATCGCGCTGCGCGGCGTCGCCCCGGGCGCGCTGCGGGTGGCCGACATCGGCGACCTGGTCGTGCTCGCGCAGTGGCTGGCGCCCGCGCTCGGCCGTCCGCTCCACATCACGTCCCCGTCGCCGCAGAAGAA